>DATCCI010000325.1:0-22762 GCA_036511415.1 Acidimicrobiia bacterium | reverse complement strand
ATGGTGAGCCGAATGGATTCGTTCTACGCCGGCTCAAGGAGAAACTCGGCACCCGGGGGATGGCGTCCGGCGAGATCGATCTCGACGACGCTCGGGCGTGGCCGATCGGTCCCGTCGAGAACGGGTTCCGCACCGCGGTCGGGGTCGTGCTCAACACGAGCCGTTGGATGACCGCGATCGGATCGACCGGCATGATGCGGCGCGCGTACCTGGAAGCTTCGGCCTACGCACGCCATCGCCGGGCGTTCGGTCGCCCGATCGATGGGTTTCCGTCGACCCGCGCCGCGATCGCGCAGCTACGGGTCGCATGGCTCGGCGCGTTGCACCTCGTCTTCGCCCTGACCGAACTGGAAGACCGTATCGACTCCGCCCGCGCGGACGACGAGATCACCGTGTATCACCGTTTCCTCGTGAACGCGACGAAGTACGCGCTGTCGGTCGACGCCACGGCCGCGATTCGGAGTGCGATCGAGGTACTCGGCGGCAACGGGACGATCGAGGACTTCAGCGTGCTGCCTCGCCTGTACCGCGACTCGATCGTCTACGAGTCATGGGAGGGCACCCACAATGTGCTCGTCGCGCAGGTACTCGCCGACCTGAACCGACTGCCGATCGTGGACGTCGTCGCCGAACGCCTCGGCAAACTCTGCAGTGCGAGCACGTCTCCCGTAGCCGATCGCGCGCACGCCGAGCTCGATAGCGCGCTCGACGACATGCGTCGATCCATCACCGACGCCGAATTCGGTGCGCGCCACTTCCGTAGCGTGCTCGACCGAGTTCTGGCGGTCGCGCGCGTTGCGTGCCTGCTCGACGGGGGCGAGCACCTCGCGGCCGACCATCTGCTGCGCGCCAGCCTCGGGGAGCGACCGCAGGACGACGCCGGCTACGCGGCCCGGGTCGACTCGCTCGCAAGCGCTGCGGGTCGGTGATCGTCGGAGGGCGTTCCGCGGCCGTGGGCGCGAGGATGGGCCCGTGGCGCACGACAAGCAGCCGGGTCCGGCCGAGCTCGAGGCGGCGGGACTCTACGATCCGGAGGTCGACGACGCCTCCGAGCATCTCTCGCTCCTCGAGTATCTCGTCGGCCTCGGGGCGACGATCGACGACCTCAGAGGCACGAATCGGGGCGAGCTCCCGCTGTTGGCGTCGACCATCGCGCTGTGGGGCGATCGCGAGCGCCTGACGCTCGCCGAGGTCGCGGCGACTGCCGGTATCGAACCGGCGTTGATCGCCCGAACGTGGCGAGCCGCGGGGTTTCCCGACCCCGATCCGGACCCGGACGTCCGGACCTTCTTGGCGAGCGACGCCGAGATCCTCGCCATTCTGAGCGCGGGCATCGAGTTCCTCGGCGAAGAGGTGACGATCCAGATGGTCCGCGTGTTGGGCGCGGCTGCGGCCCGGGTCGCGGACGCGTCGGTGAGCGCTTTCGTCGTGAACGTCTTGCCCCAGGCGGTCGAGCACGATCCGTCGGGCCTCGAGTTGGCGCGGGCGAACGCGGAGTCGATGGTGCTGCTGGACGGCGTGACGCGCGCGTTCGACACCTTGTTGCGCCACCACATCGAGCGAGGTTTCCGCCCGCTCGAGGCGACGGACGCCGCGCCCGGGATCGATCTGGTCCGGCGGAGCGTCGGTTTCGCCGACCTCGTCGACTCGACCGCCTGGACGCAGCAGCGCGATCTGCCGGCCCTCTCTCAGGCCTTGACCGCGTTCGACTCGACTGCGTCGGAGATCGTCGTGGAACGCGGCGGTCGAGTTGTCAAGCTCATCGGCGACAGCGTGATGTTCGTGGCCAACGATCCGATGACGGCGGCAGACATAGCCCTTTCACTCGTCGACGCCTTTGCCGATCACGACCTCCTGCCCTCCGTGCGAACCGGCGTCGCGACTGGCAACGTTCTCGCGCGAGACGGTGACTTCTCGGGCGCGATCGTGAACCTCGCGGCGCGCGCCGTGAGCATCGCCCGTCCGTCGACGCTTCTCGTCGATCGCGAGACACGCGACGCTCTCGACGGTTCGACGGTCTACTCGTGCCGTACCGCAGGCTCCTTCGCGCTCAAGGGCTTCGCCAAGCGTGTGCCCCTCTCCCGAGTCAAGCGATCAGACTTCTGACCGGGACGCACGCGCGCGTAGCGATCGCGTCGCGCGCCTCGCCTAGGGCGACACCTCGTCCACGACCGTCAGATCGACGAACTCCGGAGCGCCGTCGAAGATCTCCGACATCGTTGCCCTCGCGGCCTGCATCAGCTCCTGGCGTCGCGGATCGTTCTCGCGTGCGCGAGCCTTCTCCTCGCTCTCGAAGACGACCAACATGAAGACCCGGTTCGGGTCGTTCTGGTCCTGCATCGCCGTCGACCGCACCAAGCCTGACCCCGGCTGTTCGGTCGCGCGCAACTGCTCGACCAACCTCGGCAGGTCACCCTCCCGGCCCGGCTTCAGACGCGTCGTGATGAGCTGTGCCCACATTGCAGAATCTCCGTTCGCCAAAGGATGCGGAACGTTAACCTCGATCCACCGAACGCGATGATCTGAGCCGAACGCCTGCGGGCTACGGGGTCGGCGTCGTCACGACGCGACACCGGTGTACGGGCTTGCCGTCGATAGTGATGCCCGAGTGTTTGCCGCCCGGCGCGGGCGTCGCAACGACACTGTGCGGACCGGACGGCACTCTCACCTTGGCGCCGCAGTTCGGACAGGTCAGCGCGTACACGTCTCGCACCGTATCAACACTTGCCAAGATCGGCTGCTCGGGGGATCGCGGAGCGAGGGCTCGGACTATTCGCGCCAGGGCACTGCGTAGGTCTGCGTCGGTGGCAGGCCCTTCAGGGTGAGCTCGCCGCGGTAGTCGAAACGGAAGGGCTTGCCGATGCACAGCTCGCGCACCGCCACAGACACCGCGATATCGCCGGGCGGCGCGGCCGCGCAGAGGCGAGCGGCGAGTTGTACCGCCGCGCCGAACAGGTCGTCGTTGTCGTCGGTGACCGGCTCGCCCGCGCTGATCCCGACCCGCACCTGGAACGGTGTGGTGGCATTCTCGTTGCGGGTGTGCAGCCGTCGTTGCACTTCCATCGCGAAGGCGACGGCCGAAACCACCGACGTGAAGGCGGACATGATCCCGTCGCCGGTGTGTTTGACCTCCCGGCCGTCGTGCGCGGCGAGTTCAGTACGGACGATCTCGTTGTGCTCGCCGAGCAGCTGCATGTGGCCTTCATCGCCGAGCTCATGCGTTTGCGCGACCGACCCGCAGACATCGGTGAACACGATCGCCCGCATGGCCGGTGCCGCGTAGGCCGTGCCGACAGCATGAACTGGCAGGGACCCGAAGAACGCGTTCAGCGGCGCGGTGGCATCGAGTTCCAGAACGGTGCTTGCCAGAAGGCCGTGCGCTTCCTGATGCACGGTCTCGATCGCTTCTCTGCTCGGCCCTTCCGCCAGGCAGAAGACCGACCCGTTCTCGGGGTCGAACCAGTAGGTGTGATAGCGCACACCGTGCTTGGCTTGGACCGCGACGTCGAGCGCGTGCGCGTCGGCCAACTCCTGGGGCGAAACCCCCGGCGCGTCGTGGCGGTCGATATACATCGGCACCACGCGAACGATACACGGTTGTCGCGCGGTCACGAACCGCGGTGGGACTCTCCGATGTCGTCGATGTGTGCTGCCTTCAGCAGCTCGTGATGTGCGTCCTCGACCGCGTGCGCCATGTCCTGCAGGCGCGGCACGAGCTCTCGGCACGCGATGAAGCCCCAGTCGATCCGGTCGAGGTAGCTGAGTACGGTGATGTTCAACCCCGCGCCCTCGATCGGCGGCCCGAGCGGCAGCATCGACATCACCCGCGCTCCACCGAGGAAGAGCGGGAACGGCGGTCCCGGCACGTTGGAGATCACGAGGTTGATCGGGACCGGCCCGCGGCTCGCGAGTCCGCCGAGCAGCCGGCTGGCCAGCCCGAAGCTGCGCGGACCGGCGAGCTCGCCGAGCTCGAGGAGGGTGCGCGCGCCGGCGGCGTTGTGCTCTTCCTTCGCGCCTTTGGTCGCAGCGCGAATGTGTGCGATCTGCGCGTCGACGTCGTCGAGATGCGTGGGCAGCGACACGAACATCGTCGACACTTTGTTCGCGCTGTCGATATCGGCGGTCTGATCGTTGCGCACCGAGACCGGGCACGCGGCGAGCAACGGCCGGTCCGGCAACGCGTCGAGGCGCTGCAGATATTGCCGAAGCGCGCCGGTCGCGGTGGCCAGCACGATGTCGTTGACCGTGCAGCCGAACGCGTTCTTCATCGACTTCACCTCGTCGAGGGAGATCGAGGCGAACGCGACCCGCCGGTGCGCCGTCAACGGGGCGTTCCACGGCGTGCGCGGCGTGTTGAAAGGTGTACCGCCCGAAGGCCGGCTCGGATCGCGGCGCACGCGTGTGATCCCGACCGCGGCGCGCAGCAGGTTCGGCATCGCCATCGCGAGCGCCAGCGGAAGCGGTCGGCGCAATCGCGAGACGATCGCGTGTTGCAACAGCTCGATGTCCGACGGTTTGTGCTCGGGCTCCCAGTCGTCGGCGGCCGGCGCCGCATCGACCGGTTGGGGCTCGAGATCCAAGATGGTCGTCATGAGGCTCGAGCCCGACACGCCGTCGATCGTCGCGTGGTGCATGCGGGCGACGGCGACCACGGCGCCGTTTTCGACGCCCTCGATGACCCAGAACTCCCAGAGCGGTCGCGAGCGGTCGAGGGGACGACTCGCGAGGTCACCAACGATGTCGGCGACCTGCGCGATGGTCCCCGGAGAGGGAACCGCGATACGGCGTACGTGGTAGTCGAAGTCGAAGTCGGGATCGTCGAACCAGACCGGTCGGTGCAGATCGAACGGGACGGACGCGAGCCGACGACGGAATTCCGGCAGCATGGGAAGGCGGGACGCAAGGTGGGCTTTGATCTTCTCGAAGGAGTAACCACCCGGCACCGTCGACGGATCCAGGACCATCACGGCGTGCACGTGCATGTGCGTGGTCGGCGTCTCCAGGTACAGAAACGCTGCGTCCATTCCGCTCAGGCGCCGCATCGCAACTCCTCTGCCGTGGGACCAGTCTGGGACATGCGCAGTTCCTCCGCAACGGTGAACGCAACCGGCGACGATCAGTCGCCGACCGCCATCGACCGGGTCGGCAACCCGGCGACGAACCGCGCGAGCATGCCACTGTGATCTCCGGCTTCGTGCATCCCGACTTCGGTGGCGTCACCCAGGCGCTGCGGAGCGTCGCGACCCACAAACGCGGCGGCGGAGCGGCCGTCGCCGTCTACCACCGAGGAGAGCTCGTCGTCGACGCGTGGACGGGCGCCCGCAACGCGTCGGGCGCGCCCTGGCAGTCGAACACGATGGCCATGAGCTTTTCGACGACGAAAGGCGTGATCGCCACCACCGTCCACCGCCTCGTCGACCGCGGCCTGATCGACTACGACGAGCCGGTCGCGACGTACTGGCCGGAGTTCGCGGCGGCCGGCAAAGCGCGCATCACGGTTCGCCAGCTCCTCAACCACTCCGCCGGACTGCACCACCTCCGTGATGTGATCTCCGACGCCTACGAGATGCTCGACTGGGATCTCGTGTGCGCCCGGCTCGCCGCCGAGAAGCCCCGCTACACACCCGGCAGCCGCCACGGTTACCACGGCATCACCTACGGCTTCCTCGTCGGCGAGGTGATCCAGCGGGTCACCGGCACAACAGTGCACGAAGCGGTCGACGCCGAGATCGTGAAGCCACTCCGCCTCGACGGCATGTCGATCGGCGCACCACCCGACCAGCGCGACCGCGTTGCCGAGCTCATCGTGCGTTTCGGCGATGCGCAACGAGCCGAGAGCTACGCGCGCCGCGCCGCGCGATTCCCGAAGCTACGGCCCGCGATCGACGCGTTCATGGTGCCCGGCGCCGACCGATTGTTCGCCTCGATCGAAGTTCTCGATGCCGCCATCCCCGCGGTCAACGGTTGCTTCACCGCGCGGTCGCTGGCTCGAATGTACGCGGCCCTCGCCGGTGGAGGCGTCCTCGACGGCGAACGCTTCCTGTCGGTCGAGACGCTGCGGCGCGCGACCGAGATCCAAACGACGGGCCCCGACATCGTCGTCGGTTTCCCCATGCGGTGGCGGCTCGGCTACCACGTCGCCGCGACCACTCGCGGCATCATCCCGAATGGTTTCGGGCACTTCGGCTTCGGCGGATCCGGCGCCTGGGCCGATCCGGACAACGACCTCGCCGTCGCATTCGTGTGCAACCGGGTCGCCGGGACGCCGTTCGGCGACACCCGCCTGCTGCGCATCGGCGCCCGAGCCCGCACCGCGGCCGCCGTCCGATGACTCGGCGCCGCCCGACGCTCTAGCCTCCTGTCGCGCCAACGCCACTCGGAGGAGATTGCGATGACTGAATGGGGTCCGTTGCAGGCACTTGTCGGCGAGTGGGAGGCCGAGGGTGGTCTCGATACTGCGTTCTCGCACGCTCGCGACGAAGTGATCGACACGCCGTATCTCGAGAAGCTCTCGATGAAGCCGTTCGGTCCGGTGGGGAACGGGCGTCAGACGCTCTACGGTCTCGATTACAAGACCGCGATGTGGCGCGGGAGTGAGGACAACCCGTTCCACACCGAGGTCGGGTACTGGCTCTGGGACGAGGCCACCGGTGAGGTGCTGCGGGGGTTCGTCGTGCCGCGCGGGATCACGGTGCTCGCCGGCGGCACGGCCGCGGCCGATGCGACGACGTTCGCGCTGCGCGCCGATCTGGGCGGGACCAACTACGTGATCGGTGAGAATCAGTACCTCGCGAAGAACGCGAGCACGATCAGTTACGAGGTGACGATCACCACGAGTGCCGACAGCTGGTCGTACCACGAGACAACGATGCTCAAGATGACGGAGCTCCCCGAACCGTTCGCGCACACCGACCACAACACGCTGCGCCGGGTCGGCTGAGCACCTCGAGATCGCAGACCGGCCCCCCGAAACGGCGCTCGGGGCGGTTCCTCGGGCCCCCGGGCGGCGGGGCTAGTAATCGGTCCGAGCGGCTGTCAAGGGGGTCTCTGGGCGGGCCGATGCTCTGTGATGGCGTTCGGACGGTTGCGCCGGCTCGTGTCGGGCGAGTCGCAAGGGCTGCATTTCGCGGCGGTTCTGTTCATGGCGCCGCTCGCGGCGGTCGCGATCGTGGCGTTGCGCGAGATGCACCTGGTGTCTCGGTCGCCGATCTGGCTGTTCCCGTTGATCCTCGTCGGCGGGCAGCTGCTGACGACCGCTTCGGGCTTTTGGTGGGAGCAGACGCGGGGTCATCTCCGTTTGCATGCGTGGGTCGCGTCGCAGGCCGTGGTGGTGACGGCGACGATCTACGCGACGGGATGGGGCCCGGCGCTCGCGATCGGGTTGGTGCTCGTCGGCCAGCAGGCGTTGGTGGTCGCGGGCTCGTCGGCGGAGCGCGCGGTGTTGGGATGGACCCTGGCCTGCCTGGTCGTCGGCCAGGGATTGATCGCGCTGGGTTGGTCGCCGTCGTTGGTTCCGGTTCCCGAGGTGCATGGGCTGGCCGTCTTGATGGCGATCGGGATCGCGTTCTCGTATCGATCTCTGCGGGCTGCGCTGATCGAGAAGGAAGACGCCGCGGCGTTGACCGAGAGTCGCGAGCGTCGCTTCCGCGCGCTGGTGCAGAGCTCGTCAGATGTGGTGTTCGTCATCGACATGGCTGCCGTGGTGACGTACGCGAGTCCTTCGTGCACAGACGTTCTGGGACACAAGCCCGAGATGTTGTTGGGCGCCGAGAGGGGCATCTTCGTCCACGGGGACGAGATCGAGGAACTGCGCGCCTCGCTCGGACGGGCGGTGGAGGTTCCCACCGGGACGGCAGAGTTGGCTTTCCGGTTTCGTCACGGGGACGGAACGTGGCGCTGGCTCGAGGGGATCGCGACGAACCTGCTGGATGATCCGGCCGTGCAGGGCGTGGTCATCAACGCACGTGATGTCACCGAGCGCCGTGGGCGTTTCGAGCAGCAGGCGGCGATCGCCGAGTTGGGGCGCGATGTGTTGCGGGAAACCTCGCTCGAGGTGGTCGTCGAGTCCGCGAGCAGCGTGATCAACCGGGTGATACGCGCACGCGAGTGTCGGATTGCCATGGTCTTCGACGGCTACGTCGCCGGGGACCGGACGTCGACGACCGCGACCGAGGCGACAGCCGAACCTGCGAGTGCTGCCGGTGCCCTGTCGCGCCTTTGGGTTCCTGTCGGTGACCCGCAGCGGCCGTTGGCTCACATCGAGGTCTACACCGAGACTCCGCTCACGCACGACGACGAGCAGTTCGTCGATGGCGTCGCGGGCATCTTGTTGTCGGCGATCGTGCGGACCCGGGCCGAGGACGCGATCCGCCACCAGGCGACACACGACCCGCTCACCGGTTTGCCGAACCGGACGCTGTTCAATGACCGCCTCGAGCACGCCCTCACCCGACGAGCCCGGGTCGGCGGATACGTCGCGGTCATGGTCGTCGATCTCGACGGCTTCAAGAACGTGAACGACAGCCTCGGCCACCTCACGGGAGATGCACTGCTCATCGCGGTCGCAGACCGCTTCGATGCATACCTGCGCGACTTCGACACGATCGCCCGGCTCGGCGGAGACGAGTTCGCGATCCTGGTCGACGACCTCGACGCCCCGCACCAGGCCGGACGAGTCGCGCAACGCGCGTTGGACGCACTCCGCGTTCCGCTGCAGCTTCGCGACCGCACCGTCGCGATCGGCGCGAGTATCGGTATCGCACTCGCCGATCGAGCCGATACCAAAGCCGATCGACTCCTCAGCCATGCCGACGCCGCGATGTACCGGGCGAAACGAGAAGGCAAGGGCTGCTACCGCGTCTTCGAAGCCGCGATGCACACCGCAGCAGTCGAGCGGATGAACCTCGAACAGGCGCTGCGGAGCGCGCTCACCCAAAGTGTGCTCACCGTCCACTACCAACCCGTCGTCGACACCCGGACCGGCCAGGTGGTCTCGTTCGAGGCTCTCGCCCGTTGGCCCCATCCGAAGCGGGGCTTCATCCAGCCGGACACGTTCATCCCGCTCGCCGAAGACGCGGGCCTCATCGTCGATCTCGGACGCGGCGTACTGCTCGAAGCGTGTCAACAGGCCCGCGCGTGGCACACGAACTTCCCTCGAGTGCGGCCGAGCATCTCCGTCAACGCGTCCCGTCTCCAACTCGCGCACCCGAGCTTCATCGAACAGGTCGCCGACGCGATCGCACGCGCCGGCCTGGACCCGTCCTCACTCATACTCGAGGTCACCGAATCCGTGCTTGCCGGCGAGTCGAACCGCATCATCGCCGCCCTCGACGAGCTACGCCGAACCGGGGTGCGCATCGCGATCGACGACTTCGGAACCGGGTACTCCTCGTTCGCCGCGCTCGCGGAGCTTCCGATCGACATCCTCAAGATCGACAAGCGATTCATCGACAACATCTCCCGCGACAGTCAGGGCCGAGGGTTCGTCACCGCCATCATGCAACTTGCGCAAACCCTCCAGCTCGAGACCATCGCGGAGGGTGTCGAGCAACCCGAACAACGCGAGGCACTCGCCGAGCTCGGTTGCACCCACATCCAGGGTTACCTCTTCTCGCCACCGATACCCGGCGACCAGACCCATGCCTACCTCGAGCACAACTCCGCGCCGCGTCACCACACGATGACCCGTACTTAGACCGACACGTCGCGCCGCTCTGCTTCCGAGATCGCCCAGGCGGCGTTGACGAGACCGATGTGACTGAAGGCTTGGGGGAAGTTGCCGAGCAGTTCGCCGGTGTCGGTGTCGACCTCTTCGGCGAGCAGTCCGACGTCGTTCGCGAACGCGGCCGCCCGCTCGAAGACGGTCCGGGCTCGCGCCGGTTGGCCCGACAACGCCATCGCGTGCGCGAGCCAGAATGTGCAGAGAAGGAAGGTTCCCTCGTCTCCATCGAGACCATCGCGCGACCGGTACCGGTAGACGAGACCCCGTTCGTCGGTGAGGTGCTCTTCGGTCGCGTCGATCGTCGCGAGGATCCGGGGATCGTCGGCGGGCAGAAAGCCGACGAGCGCCATCATGAGGTTCGACGCATCGAGGTCGTCGGATCCGAACGACTGCGCGAACGCGTTGCTTCTCTTGCTCCAGCCCGTCGTCACGATGGCATCGCGAATCTCCTCCTGCACCCGGCTCCAGTGATCGACACGATCGTGCGCCTCGAGCCGATCGGCCAGCGCGATCGCGCGCTCCAACGCGAGCCAGCACATCAACTTCGAGTACACGAAGTCGCGGGGCTCTCCTCTCACTTCCCAGATTCCGTGGTCGCGCTCCATCCAGCGCCGCGCCGCGGTCTCGGCCAGGTCGATCAGGAACGCCTTCATCTCCGGCACGAAGTCCGTGAGCTTGTCGGACAACCGGTAGACCGAGTTCAGCAACTCGCCGTACACATCGAGCTGGCGCTGATTCCATGCTCCGTTTCCCACGCGTACGGGCGCGCTGTCGCGCCAGCCGGGGAGATGGTCGAGCTCGCGTTCCGAGAGATCGCGTTCTCCGCCGATGCCGAACATGATCTGCAGGTCGGAGCCGCGCTCGACCCAACCGGCGGCCGAGGTCATCATGTACTCGAAGAAGTCGTCCGCCTCGTCGGGACACGCCGCGACCCAGAGGGCTTCGATGGTGAAGCTCGCGTCGCGAACCCACGAGTACCGGTAGTCCCAGTTCCGGCTTTCGCCGGCGGCTTCCGGCAGTGAGGTCGTGGCTGCCGCGCAGATCGCTCCGGTCGGCTGGTACGACAACGCGTGGAGCACGCGGCCGCCGTGGTGCACGAGCTCCCGCCACGGCCCCTCGTACGCCTGGTGCAGTTCCGACCACGATTCCCACGCGGCGATGGTGTCGTCGAGGTGCGTGCTGATCTCGGCCTGGCCCCAGTTGCGGGCGACGCTGCGCTCGGAACGCGTGCAGTGCTGCAGCGCGAACCCGACGCGCTCTCCGTCTCGCAGCGTCAGTCGCGCGGTCGCGGTGCTCTCGGCGATCTCCAGCGGCGACGGGCTCGACAGCACGAGGATGTCGGCGCCGCCTACCGCCGAAGCCCCGCCATCGCGCTCCGTCACGAGGGGATGGATGAGCCCGTATTCCGGCCGGGGTGCCCACTCGACCTCGACCGCCACCTCGCCGGCAGTACACGTTGCTTCGCGCAGGACGACGTGCGGCGCGCCGATGCCGAGACCGTGACGCCGGTTGCCGAAACCCATCGCCAAGGCATCGACCACTTTGAGCACGCCGGTCGGACTCCGGAACGTCGTCTCGAGCACCATCGTGTGGTCCAGATAGCGGCGCGACACCTCGATCGCGTCGGCGGCGGCGATCGACCAATGACCCGCGTCGTCACCGAGAAGCCGCGCGAACACCGAGCCACTGTCGAAGCGCGGGAAACACAACCAGTCGATCGAGCCGTTGCGACTCACGAGGGCGGCCGAGTGCCGGTCGGAGAGCAAGGCGTAGTCGGCAATCGGGATACCGCTCAAGAGTCACTCAGCCGCCGGAGAGCGCTTGCATGATCGTGATCTCGTCGCGGCCCGTGACCGGCGTGGTCAGGTCGCGTACCGACTCGTCGTTGACGAAGACCTTCATGTGTTTGCGGATCCGATCCTGCTCGTCGACCATGCGGAAGCGAATGCCGGGATAGCGCGTATCGAGATCGGCGAGCAGTGCGGAGACGGTTTCGCCGTCGGCTTCGACGACACTTTGCTGTTGTGTGTACGAACGCAGCGGGTCGGGGATGCGCACCTTCACGCCCGGCGCACCGGGTCGGCATACTCGACTGAGTAGATCTCGGGGAGGTGTTCGGCGACGCACGCCCACGACCCGCCCTCGTCGGTGCTCGCCCAGATCTCGCCGCTCGTCGTTCCGAAGTAGACGCCGACGGAGTCGTACGTGTCGACGGTCATCGCCTGGCGCTTGACGGTGAACCACGCCCGTTCAGGAAGCCCGACGTCGCCTCGCGTCCACGACGCGCCCGCATCGCGGGTGACGTATACGGCCGGCCGACCGTCGGGGCTCGTGCGCGGCCACACGTCGGTGCCGTCCATCGGGAACACCCACGCGGTGTCGGGATCACGCGGGTGCAACTCGACCGGGAACCCGATATCGCCGACCTCGTCCGGCATGTTGTCGCCGATCCGCGACCAGCGGCCTTCGGGGCGCTCCATCCGGTAGATCCCGCAATGATTCTGCTGGTACAGCCGGTCGGGCCGCAGCGGATGCAAACGCACGCAATGCGGATCGTGCCCGAACTCCGGTTCCGGATCGGGCAGGAACGTCGCGACCGAGCCGGCATTGAGCGGCTGCCAGTCGGTGCCGCCGTCGACGCTCTCGAACACCCCGCCACCGGACAGTCCGAGGTACAGATGCGCGGGGTCGCGCGGGTCGACGATCACCGAGTGCAGCATCGAACCGTCGGGCGTGCCCTCGTCGGGCCACTCGGCCCACGTCTCCCACAGCTTGTGGTCGTTCCAGCCGGCCACCGGCGCCCACGTGTCGCCGCCGTCGTCGGATCGGAACAATCCCTGCGGCGATCCGCCCGCATACCACGAACCCGGTTCGCTCGCATGGCCGGGCGTCAGCCAGAACACCGCGTTCAAGGTCCGTTCCAACGGGTCGCCGGCCGCGAACGCCGGCGGGTGCCGGGACTCGGTCCACGACCGGCCGAGGTCCGTCGATCGGTACACCGTCGGACCGAGGTGCCCGGTCCGGGTCGCGAGCAACATCGTGGTGCGATCACGCGGATCGAGCACCACGTGCTGGGCGATGTTTCCGAGGAACATCGGACCGCACACCACCCACGACGCACGCGCCGCGTCAGCCGACAACACCCACGCGCCCTTACGCGTACCGACCAGCAACACGGGCCCCGGGCCCACGCCGTCCGTCGTGCTCACGTAGGTCGTGCTCGCGTACGTCGTGCTCACGAGCAAAAGCTATCCCGTCAGCTCGACGTCGTCATCGAACCCGGCGCTGCCGCGTGTCGCCTCAGGGCTCGAGCATGACGATCGTGCGGCCGGTCGTCCGGCGTCTCTCCATCGCTTCGATCCCGGCGGGGACCCCCTCGAAGCCGATGGTCTCGCCGACCACCGGCTTGATCGTGCCCGCGACGACCAGGTCGACGATCGCGCGCATGATCTCCTCCCCGAGGATGGCCGGCGCGAAGTTCCAGCCCATTGCGGTCTTGATCATGTCGGCCATCTCGGGCGCTTGATACGCGAGGAGTACGCCGCAGAGCTTGAGGTTGCCGAGCGCAATACGCCTCGGAACGATGAAGGGCTCGTCCGCCACGAGCTTGTTGGAGGCGAATCCCATCATGAGATAGCGCCCGTTGTACGCGGTGCATTGCAGCGACTTCTCGAATACCGCTTCGCCGACGTTGTCGAAGACGACCTCGACACCGCGGTTTGCCGTCTCGGCGAGCACGACTTCTGCAAAATCGGCGTCGTTGTAGTTGATCGCGACATCAGCGCCGAGGTCTTTGCACAGCTCCACCTTCTCGTCGGTTCCCGCCGTCGCGAAGACACGTGCGCCCACGTGCTTGGCCAGCTGGATCGCGGCGGAACCCGATCCGCCCGCGGCCGCGTGAACGAGCACACTCTCGCCGGCTTTCAGCTCGGCCCGGTCGTAGAGGCCGAGCCAGGCGAGATGGAACGGAAAGTAGAGCGCGGCCGCTCCGGGCAGCGGAATCGACGCGGGCATGTCGAACGCCGAAACCACGGGACAGAGTGCGTATTCGGCGAAGCCGCCGTGCGCGCCCTTGGGCATCGCGACGACGCGGCGACCCGACCACTCTTCGGTTCCGGCGCCGCAGGCGTCGACGACTCCCATGACCTCCATCCCCGGGCTGTACGGCAGCTCCGGCCGGACCATCATGTTGCCGCCGGTGATGCGTTCGAGGTCGTTCAGGTTGAACGGAATCGCGTGCACCTTGACGCGGAGCTCGCCCGCCTCGGGTTCCGGAATCGGCACCTCGTCGAGCTGGAGCACCTCGGTGGGGCGGCCGTACCGGTGCAAGCGCCACGCGCGCATGACTGCATCGTTGGGCATCTCCGGTGTCTAACAGCTGATCGGCTCTTCCCGGCGTCTTGGAGGCCTCGACCGGCGTCGCCGCAATCCTACGATTCGACCTACGATTTGAGTGGCCGCAACCATCCTCGGGAATGACTCGTGCCGGCATGGGTTGCACACCCCATGACCACAATCGGATTCATCGGTGCGGGCCACATCGGCGGCCAGCTCGCCCGGCTGGCTATTGCGAACGGCCACGACGTCGTCATGAGCAACTCGCGCGGACCGGACACGCTTCGCGATCTGGTCGCCGAGCTCGGGCCCGCGGCGACCGCGGCCACGGCGCACGGAGCGGCCGAGGCGGGCGACCTCGCGGTCGTGACCATCCCGCTCAAGAACTACGGCACCGTGCCGGTCGGCCCGCTCGCCGGCAAGATCGTGATCGACACCAACAACTACTACCCCCAGCGCGACGGCCACATCGCCGAGCTCGACGACGAGAGCACGACGACCGCGGAGTTGCTGCAAGCGCACCTGCCGAAGTCCCGGGTGGTCAAGGCGTTCAACCACATCCGCGCGGGCGATCTCACGACCGATGGCACGCCCGCGGGTACGCCGAATCGGCGGGCGCTGGCCATCGCCGGTGACGACGAGGAGGCGAAGCGGATCGTTGCCGATCTGATCGACCGGTTCGGATTCGACACCGTCGACGCCGGGCCGCTGGCGGAGGGGTGGCGGGTGCAGCGTGACACGCCCGCCTATGTCGTCAGGCAGAACGCGGACGAGCTGCGCGCGAACCTGGCCGCCGCCGAGCGTTACCGCGACATGTAGCAACGTTCTGCCGCCGCGATCGGACCGAAGGCCGAGGTGCCGACGGCTACGCGAGTGCGTGCTCGCACTTCTCGCCGCGCAAGCAGGTGGCGAGGTTGTCGACGGCGCAGTCGAGCATCGCCCGGCGCGTCTCCACGGTGGCCGATCCGATGTGCGGTAGCACCACGACATTTCGCATTGCGAGCAACGGCTCGCCGGCGCCGGGCGGTTCGCGATCGAGGACGTCGAGGCCGGCGCCGGCGAGGCGATGCTCGGCGAGCGCGGACGTCAGGGCCGCCTGGTCGACCACTCCGCCGCGAGACGTGTTGATCAGAAACGCGGTTGGCTTCATCGCCGCGAGCGCAGCGTGGTCGATGAGATGACGGGTCGTGGCATTGAGGTCGACGTGGAGCGAGACGATGTCGGCGCGCGCGAGGCCATCGGCGAGCGTCCCGACCCGTTCGATGCCTGCCGTTTCTCGGACTTCGGCGCGCGTGTCGAAGGCGCAGACGTGCATCTTGAAGCCGAGCGCGCGGCGGGCGACTTCCCGGCCGATCCGCCCGAGACCCACGATGAGGAGGGTCTTCGAACGGAGATCGATGCCGAGCAGCGCGTCGTCCCAGCCGCCGCTCGCGACGATGTCGACCGCTTCGCCGAGTCGCCGCGCGGTCATCAGGATGAGCCCCAACGTCAGGTCGGCGACCGCGTCGCTCAGCACCGGTGTGTGGGTGACGGTGACGGCCCGTTGCGACGCGGCGGCCAGGTCGATGTGATCGGTGCCGGCACTGATCGTGCTGAGCGCGCGGAGATGGGGCGCGAGCTCGAGGAGCGCCGCGTCGGCGCTCACGTGCGAGTCGATGAGCAGACCTTGCGCGTCACGGAGGGCATCCGAGAGCTCGCGCCGACTCGCACGATCGAAGTCGACGACGCGCACGTCCGAACCGCCGAGCCGCTCGAGCTGGGGTGGTCTCACGGGAACCGACGAGACAACGGGCACGCCGGACATCAGAGGTAAGACGACTTCGTATCCGCCGCGCGCTCGGGCGCGACGCCCTGGAGCGCAAGTCCGGCGCCGCGGGCGAGCAGGGCGGCGTCGGCCGCGACCTCGACCAGCCGGAAGCCTTGCTCGATGCGCTTCGGCGCCGTCTGTTGATTGCCCGCGATGCCGGGCACGACGCCATGCGCCCGGCACGCTTCGAGAATGCGCGTGATGGCGTCGCGGAAGCTCTCTGCGTCGTGGTCGGGTGCCGGCGGGAGCCCGAGGGTCACGCTGAGGTCGGCCGGTCCGACGTACACCGCGTCGATGCCCGGTACGGAGAGGATCTCGTCGACCTGGGCGACGGCTTCGCGCGTCTCGACCATCACGATGCAGAGGACGTCCTCGTTCGCGTTCGCGAAGTAATCGAAGCCCGCGTAGTAGTTGGCGCGCACCGGCCCGTAGCTGCGTGCCCCCAACGGTGCGTATCGGCAGGCCTGAACGGCGCGCTCTGCATCGGCCCGGCTGTTGACCATCGGAATGATCACGCCGCGCGCACCCGCGTCGAGCGACTTGCCGATGATGCCGGGCTCGTTCCAGGGAACGCGCACGAGCGGCGTCACCTCGGTCGACGACACCGCCTGCAACATCGTGACCATCTGTGCGTAGTCGATCACCCCGTGCTGCATGTCGACGCAGACCCAGTCGAATTTCGCGTGCGCGACGATCTCGGCGCAGAACGCGCTCGGGATCATCAACCACGCACCCAGGGCCGGACGGCCCGCGGCCCAAGTTTGACGTACTCCGTTCGGTCGCATCGTTCCTCGCAGGAGCGCTCGTCGCCGGCGCGATCGTAACCGTGATGCGGAGGGCGTTCGTCTAGGGCAAGGAGGTGTCGCGCGGAGTCGCGATGAACGATCGGAGCTGCGGCGCGATGGTCGCGGCGCGGTCGAGCGGAAGCGAGTGGCCGGTGTCGGCGACCAGTTCGCCGGTCAGGTTCGGCATTGTTGCTCGGGTGCGGGCGAGGAGCGATTTCGAGTGGTGGATCTCGCTCTTGTCCCCGAGCAGCAGCAGTGTCCGGCACGACAGCGAGGCGTACTCGTCGTCGGTGACGGGAACCGGGGCTCGGTGCTGCGAGCTTCCGCCAGGTCGCCGCGGAGGCAGGCGTCTCGGTCAGCGCCGTTCAGTACTACTTCGGCACCAAAGCCGATCTCCTGCACGCGGCAAACCGCGCGATCGGCGAGGACATGGGCGCCCGAATCACGCGCCGGGTGACCGACATCGGCGTCGATGCCGATCCTCGACAACTCGTTCACGCGGTAGTGAACGAGTTCCTGCCGTCGGATCGACAAAGCCAGGAAGCGATGTTGCTGTTCTACTCCTTCTACACCGCGCAGATGACCGACCCGACCCTGGCGCGACGAGAAACGCGCACTGCCCCCGACGGACTCATCGCGTTCGTCGCTCGCCAGATCCGCCGCGCGCAGGCAACGGGCGCCGCGCGCCGCGACATCGACCCCGAGCTCGAAGCAGCAGTCCTGACCGCCGCGCTCCCCGGCCTCGCGTCGAACGCCATCGTGAACTTCTACCCCAAGGCCGACGTCACCCGAGCCGCCGACTACGCCGTCGACCGCATCTTCTCGCGCCCGCCTCGGGCGAAGCGACGGCGTGCGTCATGCGAGTGAGAAGGAAGACATCCATCTCGTCTGTTCACTGGCGTGACCGCTTCGCCACGCGCGGCAATAGTCTCGACGGTCGTGGAGCGAGCACCCGCATGACCCGCATGACCGATCTCAGCGACCGCGCCCTGCGCGCCGCCGCGCTCGGGTTCGCGTGCGCGACGGGGTACAACAGCGTCGTCGCGATCCGCGAGACGGCGCCCGGCGAGCCGCTCGGCATACGCATCCCGCTGTCGGTGTCGACCGCGACGCTGGTGGGATGGGGGTCGGCGGTCGCCGCACCCTGGCCGATGCCGGTGGTCGCGCTGGCGGCCGCTCGGCATGCTGGACGAGACGGAGCGACGGGACCGGCTCTGGTCTGTGCGGGGCTCGGCGTCGCGGGGATCGTCGGCATCCTCATCGAGCCCAACACGTACAACGCGAGGTCGTGGACTCCGGCGATTCGTCGGGCCGTCCTCGCGCACGTCGCGACATGTTTGACGCTGGCGGGGGCCGGGATCTGGCAACTGAGACGCCCGCGCCGGATCGAGCCCGTGAGGGGCGTCGGTTGACGGTTGGGCCGTACAGTCCTGGTGGCGTACCTGCAGGGCGTGGACGAATCGAGGTGCGGGATCGTGTCGAGGCGGGCGTGGTTGATCGTTGCCGTGGTCGTGGTCGTGTTCGCGGCCGGCATCGCCGTAGGGGTAACTGTTCTCGATAACCGCTCGTCGCCTGCGGCGGTCACCCTCGAACCGGCCCCGAGCACGGGAACCGATCCGTTCACGGGCTCGGTTGCGATCAGACCGGTCGTGATGTCCGCGAAGGTGCAAGCCGTCACCGCCGCGACGCGCAAGACCTTGTCGACGAACCCCAAGACGCACACGCTCGCCGCGACTGGAAATGCGCCGGGTCTGTATGGCGGCAGCGGAGATACCCATGTCTGCGACGCGCAACAGCTCGTCGGCTTCTTGCAGCAGCATCCCGACAAAGCCGCGGCCTGGGCCGGGGTGCTCGGCATCACGACCGGCAAGATCGCGAACTATGTCGCCACGTTGACGCCGGTGCTGTTGACCAACGACACGCTCGTCACCAATCACGGCTACCGCAACGGTCACGCCACGACGCTGCAGTCGGTGTTGCAGGCCGGTACCGCGGTCATGGTCGACGCAACCGGCACCCCGCGCGTGAAATGCAACTGCGGCAACCCGCTCACTCCCGCCGATCCCACCGTCACCACGGCGCGTCTACGTGGAACCGGTTGGCCCGGCTACACGCCCACCCAGGTCACCGTCGTCGAGGCCGGGCCGGTCACCCAATCGTTCACGCTCGTCAACATCACAACCGGCGCCACCTACACCCAACCCGCCGGCACCGGCGGCGCGACCGGTCAGTGGGTGATCGCGGAGGTGACGGGCGGCCAGTCGTCGCCGCTCACAACGATCGTCACGACGACCGACGCCAAGACGTTCACCAGCGCGGGCAGCATTCCGGGCCGCGCGGTGGTCGCGCTCGCGTACGGCAACGGTACGTGGCTCGCCGCCACCAACCCTTCGAGCAGCGGCACCGACGGCGGCGCGCACATCTTCGAGAGCACCGACCTCCGCTCGTGGACGGATGTCGCGACGCTGCAGGACAGCATCGACGGCATGGCGTACGGCAACGGGCGCTGGGCCGCGATCGGTGTGCGCACGATCAGCTCGATCACGGGGACGGGCGCGCCCCACTTCCAGACCGTCGTCAACACCGGCACCCAGCCGACCAACTGGACGCCGACATTGTTGGATGCGTCTCCGGGCGGTTTCCGCCAGTCGATCGCATACGGCGCGGGCATGTTCGTCGCGTCGGTGCCCGGCCAGTTCACCAACAGCAACTTCGGGTTCAGCGTCGGAACCTTCGCGAGCGCCGACGGCACGCATTGGAAGGCGAACGGCGGGAACATCGCCAACGGCGGCTGGACGAACATGGCGTACGGGCCCGGACAATGGATCGTCGCCTCGGCGCCCGACCTGGGAGGCACCTCCGCGCTCTACACGAGCCGCGACGCGATCACCTGGGCGCAGACCCGCACCTCCGGGCTCGACAACGCATCTTTGGGCGCGATCGCCTACGGCGGCGGCACCTGGCTCGCCGCGGGCCAGGCGGCCACGACCGGGCCCGAGCCCACGTCGTCGATGCTCTACGCGAGCGCGAACGGCACGAGCTGGGAGCGTACGGCCGACGTCAACGCGACCGTGACCGCGGTCGCGTTCGGCGCCCGAACCGCGACCGGCCGTACGACGACTCCGACGAGCCCAATGCCGACGACGCCGCCGACAACGACCGCGACGCCGGGCGGACGAGTTGCCGCCACACCGTGCCAGTGGAAGGACGAGCAAACCGGCCAGCCGAACACTTTCTACGGGCCGGCCCCCACTTCGGTCACATTGCCCGCCGGCGTCACGTTGCCCGCGGGGGCGACCGTCTACGCGCCGAGCGCCCACGCACTCTTCGTGGCGCCGGCGGGCTTCCGCTGCACCGCGACGACGGGTGAGGACGACGCCCAGACCGTCACGATCGCCGACCCCGCGAATCCGGCGCGCTTCGTGGTCCTCGACGGCGGCGGATCGGTACAGACGATCACGAGGGGCTGTTCCTACTTCCCCGCGCAGCGCGCCGTTGCGACCCAGCAGTACTACTGCCCGGCGCCTCCGACGAGTGTGAGCTACGCCGCGTTGCCGACTGGGAGCGCGGGCACGCAGGCCGCGGCCGTTGCCGTTCCCACGGGCGTGGCCGCGCCCTGGGTGGACGGCAAGAACCCGGCCAACTACGGGAAGCCAACGGCCAGCGACGTCCCGATGCTCGCGCTCTTCGTCGCGCGGTGGAGCCTTCAGGGTGGGACGCCCTACGGCACCGGCGACGAGTTGCGCTGCGCGCTTCCTGCCTCGCAGACGACCATGTGCGTTGACTCGTTGCAGCTCATGCTGGAGAACTCGGCGGTCACGCTGAAGCCCCCGGCGCGCACCGCGCTGCAACAGTTCCTGGCCGCGCACTCCTAAGGCGAAGAAGAGCAGGACGCGCGCCGAGGTTGCGTTGCACGTCGTCGAACACGACATCTTCTACGCGCTCGATCCCGTCCACAGCACGTTGTCCTTGCGGATCGGATCGCCCGGCACGCCGGTGCCGGTGATGTTCGCACTGCCGGTGATCGCGAAGCCGTTGGCGGTGACACCGATGCGGTTCGCGATTGCGTGCTGCTCGAATGTGCCGGCGTCGTGTGTGTCTGCGGTCCAGTGTCGTCCGTCGGGCGAGGTCCACAGGGTTGCGTCCCTCACCGCGGGGTTGCCGCCGGGATGTAGTTGCCAGCCCACTGCGATCCATCCTGCCGCCGTGTGCGCGACGCCCGTGAAGGACGCCTGCTGGTACTTCGGATTGGCCGGGGGCGAGTCGGTGGCGACCCGCGTCCACGTCTTGGCGTCGGGGCTCCACCAGATCGCGCCGGTTCCGGAGTCGGCCGGGTCGCCGGTGGTTCCGACCGCGACGTAGCCGTCGGCGTCGGCGTCGATCGCGCTGACACGCGCCGCGGTCTCGGTCGAGATCAGGTGCGGCGCCCACGTACCGCCGTCGTCGGTCCACGCGGTCGCGTTCTCCGAGGTGGCTGCGACCACGCCGGCGGGCCCGTCGGTGGCGTCGACGTAACCCGAACAGCCCGTCGGGTTCGTCGGCGTGAGACGGAAGTGCGTTCCGTCGTTCGAGGTCCAGACCGGGTTCGGGCACGTCGCGGACGGTGTGGAGGAGTACGACTTGCCGAACGCGTAGAACTCGCCGTTCACGACGACGACGCGCAAGATGGTCGTGAACGCCGTGACTTCCGGTGCCGGGTCGACGGCGACGGTCTCCCACGTGCGGCCGTCGTCGGTCGAGCGCCATGCCGAAGCGCCCACCTGACCACTCGGGAGCACTGCCGCTTGGCCGACCGCGACGAGCACCCCCGGAACGCCGGCCACATCGTTGATCGCCGGGATCGCCCGAGGATCGGACGCGCCGGTTCCACGGAAGACGATACTCGCGGCGCCGCCGGCGTCGATCTTGTAGATCACCGCGACTCCGGGCGTCGACCCGACCGCGAACGTCTGCGCGTTCGCGGTGACGACGCGCACGATATCGCTCCATGGCGCCGCGATCCGAGTCCATGCGAAGTGGGCGACGTCGTTCGGAGGAGCGGCGGGGCTCACGACCGACACGTGCCCGGCGCCCGAGCGGAGCCGGACCACACCGAACGTCGCGGCCGCGATCACCAGCGCACAGACCGCGCCGATGCCGAGCCACGATCGGCGTCGCTTCCTGTTGGCCCGGCTTCTTACCGCTCGCAACGCGCCGTCGACGTCGGGCTCGTTGCCCGCGAGGTCGTCCAGCGCGTGCTGCAGCTCTTCAATCCTCATCGTCGACCTCCAGCTCGACTCGCAGGTGCGCGAGTGCCTGATGCAGCGTGGCCTTCACGGTTCCCGTCGCGCAGCCCATGACGTCGGCGATGTCGGCGAGCGGGAGGTCGGCGACGTAGCGCAGTACCACCGCGGCCCGCTGACGTTCGCTGAGGTGAGCCAACGCGGCGCGGACGTCGAGGACGGTCGCAATCGTGCGCGCCGCGTCTTCGACGACGGTCGCCGCGGCCGCGACCGTGTTCGCGGCGAGGCGGTCGCGACGCCACCCACGTCGCGCCTCGTTGCACGCGACCACATAGACCCACGCGGTCGGGTGGTCGAGCCGGCAGACGCGCCGCCAATGACGACAAGCCCGCGTGAACGCCTCTTGCGCCAGCTCCTCCGCCCGCGCATGATCACCAACCATCAAACGCATACTGCGCACGACCTCGCCGTAGCGTTCGCGGAAGAAATCCTCGAACCTCACCCGCACATCTCCATCATCAGGTAAGAGCCCAGGGACACCGCGAAGGTTTAGCCCGGCCGGCCAAAAGCGCGCGAACCGTCGACGAATCGGAGGTAATCGCCGCGGTTCCGGGTAGGAAGATGAGGTACATGTCGTAGGAGGGTTCGGATGAATCTCGATCTGTTGGATCTCTACGAGCGCGCCAGCGCGTGGACGGTGTCGAAAGTGGCTGGGGCAGCGGATCAATTGGACTCCGCGACACCGTGCGACGGGTGGGATGTCCGCACGTTGCTGAATCACATGCTCGACACGCAGAACTACTTCCTCGGTGCAGCTCAGGGTGGCCAGGCGTCGCCGCCGGCGTCGCCGCCTCCAGAACTGCTCGGCGAGGATCCGGTCGAGGACTTCGAA
>DATCCI010000324.1:0-3394 GCA_036511415.1 Acidimicrobiia bacterium | reverse complement strand
CGCCGGCGGGTATCGCGTCGTGGTCACGGGCACCCCGAGCTACCAGTGCGACGTGCAGATGACCGCGCGGCCCGGCCAGGGCGATCCCGGCGTCATCGGTACCGCGGGTCGCATCGTGAATGCCATACCCGCCGTCTGTACTGCCCCGCCGGGACTGCTGTCGGTACTCGACGTGCCGCTCGTGACCGGCAAGGGCCTGATGAGATAAGGGCGCGCACCGTGCACGGCCGCGCGAACGACGGGCTGCTCGGAACCCGACGCCGGCGCGTGGTCGCGACCGGGCTCGTCGCGATGGCGTTCTATGCGTACGCGTGGGCAGTGCAGCCGGACCGTCCGCAGCTCGGCGCGGTGTTCGACGATCCGCCCAAGCTCGCGACGGTCACCGAGAACGGGATCCGCGCTCAGGACGCGGCGACGCCGATCGCCCGGTACCAGGTTCACCGGTGGGGTTGGTACGGCGCGTGGTACGACCAGTTCCACTACGCGCGCATGGCTCGGGCAATCGGGCGCGGCGAGCTTCCGGGAATCGGTTGGGATCCGGTGCGCATGGTCGCGAAGAACCCGACCGGTACACACGAGGTCGCAAGCTTCAGCTACGGACTCGGTTACCCGGCGATCGGCTCGGTGTTCTACGTGCTCGGGTTCAAGGGCGATCCCTTCGTCGTGCCGGACGGCCTGTTGTTCGCACTCTCGGCGATGCTCGCGCTGGTACTGGCAGAACGGTTCTTGAACGCGGCCACGGCTCTGATCGTGGTGAACGCCTTGGTGCTCACCGGACCGTTCGTTCTCTACTTCGTCATCCCTTACGGCACCTCGCTCACCGTGGTCGCGGTCCTCACCGGCCTGGTGGTGATCACGGGCCACCGTTTCGATTGGCGCGCCGCAGTCGCGTTCGCCACGGTGACCGCGCTTGCGTTCGCGGCGCGCTACACCGACGTCGGGTGGGTGTTGGTGCTCGTCGCGGTTCCGCTCTGGGCACGAAGGCGGGAGTCGTGGCGGGTGATCGTCGCGACGATCTCCGAGCTCGCCGTCGCCGTGACAATCGTCGCCTGGGCCCAGGCGCGCGTGTTCGGCAGCCCGTTCACCACGCCGTACAAGTACGTCCACAACGGGCTGGACGCCTCGTGGCGCGCGTATCAGTTCGGCCACGTGGCCAACGCGGGCATCGGCGTGTTCCTCACGGGGGATCGCTCCGTGTTGTTTCGCGTCGAGCCCATCCTCAAGACCTTTCCGTGGGCGGTCGCGGCGCCTGTGGGCTTGGTGCTGCTCTTCGTCGACAAGCATCCACTGCGGTGGACCGCGCTGCTCGCGACGGTGGTTGCCGTCGCCTCGACGTTGACGTACCTCGCCTGGGCCTTCGGGGGGACGCGCGACCTCGAGTTCTGGATCATCCGATTCCACGTCGCGTGGTTTCCCTTGTGGGCGATCCTCGCCGGCGTCGCTTTCGAACGGCTCCTCGCGACGACGGGTACGGTCCGCTCGATCGGGCGCTCGGGCGAGATTCCCGATCCGACCTAGGTGCACCACGGATTGGTCGGCACGCCTGCGCACGGGTTCGGCATCGACGCTTGCGGGGTGAGCGCGGGGAGCACCAGCCTCGTGCGACGCGGGTAGACGCTTCCGGGCTTCGACGGGCACGAGCCGAAAACCTCGGTGGCGCAGATCACCTGTGCCGTCAACGCGCTGCCGATCTGCGCTCCTTCGTGCGCGACCCCGCAGATTCCGTTGGTCTGCTGTAGCCGAACCGGCGCGGTGGTGACGCCACCGGTATCGACGTTTTCGTGCCAGCAGTTCCCCGGCTTGTGCCGGCCCGAGATCTCGGCGAGGTCGCCATTCGTCGGGTTGGCGAAGAAGCCGTTGTTCTTGAACGTGTTGTGCGCGATGTCGTTGCCCCACGCGTCGAAGTAGCACGCCTTGATGCCGAGTCCCGGAACGCCGTTGGGATCGCCGCCCTGGCAGTGCGCGACGGGCGGCGGCGTGTCGGTGTCGGGGAAGGGGACGACGAGGACCGCCCAGCTGCCGTTGTTCTCGAAGCGATTGTCGATGACGGTGTCGTCGCGCCCGCCCGCGATCACGATCCCCGTTCCGGGCGGGCCGAGGTCGGCGCTGCCGCGGCCCGGAACATTCGCGGTGTTGTTGTCGTGCACGAAGTTGTGCTCGAAGATCCAGCACGAACGTGTGCCCGTGGGGCCGATCTGGTGGTTCGGGCACACGCCGTCCTGCGGCGACGGTACGTCGTCGTTGTTCTGACTGTTCGTGCTGAAGCCGGTCTTGTTGTGGTCGAACTCGCTGTTCTGCACCGTCAGGTGCCCACCCGAGTTCGTGCCGGAGTAGCCCAACGCCGAGTACTCGGCGTGCGCGTCGTCGAGCGTCGCGTTGCAATCGGGGCACGCACCGATGTAGTAGCCGGAGTCCGACATGTTGCTCGCGTAGCTGTGGGCGACGACGCCCGGACCGTCGCTATTGCTCACGTAGATGCCGTACGAAGCGTCGGCGTTCGCGCCGGCGTAGGTGGTCGTCGCCGAGAGGTAGCTGCCGTTGTATGCGTGCAGGCCGACCACGCCCGACCCGTTGCCACCGTTCCACCAGATCTGGTTGCCACCGCCTTGCGATCCCCCGAGGAAGTTGCACACGGTGAGGTTCTCGATCGAGCCGCCGCTGGCTTTCCAAACTTCCAGGCCGTTGCGGCCGACTGGTTTCCCTTTGGCGTCGGCCGGACCGAAGTCCTGGTCGCCGGCGCGGTCGCTGCATCGCGGCGCGCCCGGCAACGTGCCGTCGATCACGACGCGGTTGCGGTCCATTCCGCGGATGTGCACGCCGGGGGTCGCGACCCAGACTCCCGATGCCGCAGCTTTGCCCACCGGCACCGAACGGTCGTAGCGCTCGTGGTAGTCGCCCGGGGCGATCAGCACCCAGTCGCCGGGCCTCGCGGCGTCGACGGCAGCTTGGATGGTGGTGTAGCCGCCGGCACGACCCTTGTAGGTGCCGACGAGAAGCACCCGTGCGCCGGCGTTGCTCCTGGGATGTGAGCTCGAGCTCGAGCACGCGGCGAGGCCGGTCACGACCGTCAACGCGGCGACTACGGCCGAACGGCGTCGCATATCGCGGACACTACCGATGCGCCATCCTCGTCGAGGCGTATGCCGCGTGTACGGGTATGTTGGCGCTTAGTATCGTCACTGTGACGCAATCTGCATGTCGATGGTGCGGCCGGACGATGGCGGTGGCACACGGATCGGGTCGACCGCGGCTCTATTGCAAACGGGCATGTCGTCAGCGCGACTACGAGGCCCGTCGCCGATCGGTCGAGCTCGGTCTCGGTGAACGCGAGCTCGTCGTCACACGCGAGGAGCTCGAATCGATTCGCGATCGCCTCTTCGTGCTCGGGCACACG
>DATCCI010000323.1:0-4644 GCA_036511415.1 Acidimicrobiia bacterium | reverse complement strand
GGAGACGATCGGCTGGTAGTGCACGTCGATCTCGTGGTTGTCGAGCGCGGCGCGCAGCCCGAGCTCGACCTGGCGGCGCCGTTCGGCCTGCACGCGCAGGTCGGCGTCGAAGATCTCGATCTGGGTCCCGCCGAGCTCCTTCGCCCGGCGCATCGCGACGTGCGCATCGCGCAGGAGCTCTTCCGCGTCGCCGTCGCCGCCGGCCGCGAACGCGATCCCGATGCTGGCGTGCAGCGCGGGCTGGCGTCCGTTCGACAGGCGGATGGGCTCGGCGATCACCCGTTCGAGCTCGATCGCGCGCTGGGCGACCGGCTGGATGCCGGTGACGTCGCTGCACATGACGATGAACTCGTCGCCGGCGATGCGACCGACGCGGTCCATCGCGCGGGTCGCACCCTGCAGCCGCCGGGCCACCTCCGTCAGCACCTCGTCACCACTGGCGTGGCCGAGCGTGTCGTTCACGAGCTTGAACCGGTCGATGTCGATGAACAGCACGGCGGTGTTCGTCATCATGCGGCGACCGCGCGCGAGCGCGTGTTGCAGGTTGTCCACGAACACCATGCGGTTGCACAGTCCCGTGAGCTCGTCGTGGGTAGCCCGGTAGCTCAGCTCTTGCTGGGCATGGATCACCTTGGTGACGTCGGCGAACGAGCAGACCGTGCCCGCGGCCGCGCCCGCGGCTGCCGGAAGCGGGCGGCAGCTCAGCGAGAGCCAGCGCTCCGTGTCGTCGGTCACGAGGCCGATGAGCACGTCTTGCATCGCCTCGTTGCGGGCCAGCGCCCGCGCGACGGGATGGTCGGTGGGGGACACCGGCCGCCGGTCGGCGCCGACGATGCCGTCGGGCCCGGCGACACGATCGATCAGCCGGCTCCCGATCTCGGCGTCGAGCGGAAGGATGCGGCGCGCAGCCGGGTTGGCGTCGACGATGATCCCGTTCGCGTCGGCGACGACGATGCCCTCGTCCACCGACTCGATGACCGTGCTGTGGAGCTGCTCGACCGCGTGGCGCTCGTCCTCGGCGCGCCGGCGTTCGGTCGTGTCCGCGCACACGACGACGGAGCCCGTCCGGTTCCCGCCCTCGTCGAAGATGTCCGTCACCGACGCGCGGACGATCACGAGGTTGCCATCGCGGCGCCGGTGCACCGACTCGATGTCGCGCACCGTTGTCTCCCCGAAGCCGGCCGGCAGCCCGACCAGATCATGCAGGGCCGAGCCGACGGCGACGTCACTCGACACGCTGTAGATCAGCGCGGCGGCGCGGTTCCAGCTCTCCACCCGACCGTTGGTGTCGATGCCGATGATCGCGTCGGAGACGTGTTCGACGAGGCTCGCCTGGTACCGCAGGGCGGCCTCGGCGCGCTTGCGGTCGGTGAGGTCGCGCAGGATGACCTGGTACGCGTCCTCGCCTTCCCACCGAGTCAGCACACTCACCGACTCGATCAGCCATGGCGATCCGTCGAGCCGCATCAGTGTCGCCTCGGACGGGTCCGAGACGGGGGAACCTTCGGACAGCTTCGCGATGCGTTCGAGCGTCGGCCCGAGCGAGTCGGGGTGGACGAAGTCGATGATCGAACGGCCCACCACTTCTTCGACCGTGCGCGCGCCGACGCAGTCGATTCCCGCGCGGTTGGCGTACACGATCTTGCCGGCCTGGTGCACGACGATCCCGTCGGGGCTGAGGTCGACGAGGCGCCGGTAGCGGTCGATCAGCTCGCGCAGGTTCGATTCGACGAGGTAGCGATCACTGATGTCGACGACGAGCCCGGCGCAGCCGATGATCTGCCCACCGTCGCGGACCTGGCGGGCCCGGACGAGGAAATGCTGTTGGTCTCCCGACGCGTTCTCGAGCGTCTGTTGGAGCTCGTAGTCGCGCCAGGGTGCGCGCGCCTGCAGGGTCATGACGATCGGCGCGACGAGCCATTCGGCGACGTCGGCCGCAGTCGGCTCGTTCCCGTCGCTCGGCGTCACCGTCACGACGTCGCGCGGCGGGATCGCCAGGATCGAGCCGATCGGCGAATGCCAGGCGACGGACCGGTCGGCCAGGTCGAACTCCCAGCCGACGACCCGCAGCGTTTCGCGGGTCAGCTGGCGGATCTCGCTCGCGGTCGAGGTGTTGTGCGAGCCGGCATCGGCCCCGTCGACGGCTCGCAACGACGTGGTGCCCCGTTGGACTGCGTGCGGCGGACTGCCCACCGAGATCTCCTCGCGACCCGCCTGGCGTCGTAGTTGGTACCGACGTAGTTATCGACGGGTGGCGGAGGCGCTTGACCCCAACGGGTGGGTCACATGTCGTCGAGCACTATGACTGAGTTGTGACCCCCCATACCGATTGACGACTTCAGCATGATTCCGGGCTTGCGCGGGGTCTGGTCGTGCAGCAGGCGCGGATGACCGGGCGCAACCTGGCGCGGCGCGCTGATCGTGCCCGTCTCGAAGGCCAGACACGAGGCGGCGATCTCGACCGCCGACGACGCGGCCTGGCAGTGCCCGGTGAGCGGCTTCACCGAGAAGATCCCTTCGGCCTCCGGGAACATGCGGTCGAACATCTGGGCCTCGGCCGCGTCGCACTGGGCGGTTCCGGGCCCGTGGGCGTTGAGGTACTGCACCTCGCTGCGGTCGATGCCCGCGTCGGCCAGGGCGAGCTCGAAGCAGCGGCGGATCTCGGTGTAGGACGGGTCGATCGACGTCACGTGGAAGCCGTCGTGGGTCACCGCGCCGCCGCGCACCCGCAGGTAGGCGGGCTCGGTTTGGCGGGCGACGACGAACGCGACCGACGCCTCGCCGAGGAGAAAGCCCTTGCTCCCGGTCTGGAACGGGCGGCACGCCTCGAACGGAGGCCGGTCGACGAACAGCACGCCGAGGTCGACGAAGTGCCGGATGTTGTCGGTCGTGCCGGACACGTCGGTCGCGACGACGACGACGTCGCTAACCACGCCGGCGTCGAGCCACATCTTGGCCGTCAGCATGGCTGCGTTCCCGGACGCGCACATCGCGGTGACCGACATGGCCGGACCGTGGAAGTCGTGCCGCTGCATCGTGGTCGACAGGATCGTCGACGGCATCAGCTGCAGGTATTCGCGCTTCGAGAGCTGACGGTCGCGCTCCATGTAGAACTCGCGCCACGCGTCGACCTCGCCGAGCGCGATCGCGTGGATCAGCCCGACGACCGGCCCCGGTCGCCAGCCCCGGTCGTGGGCGTCCTCGACCGCCTCGTCGACCGCCGATTCCATCGCTCGCGCGTAGCGGCTACGAGGATCGTCGTGCTCGACGTCGGCGATCCGACCCATGTAGGCGACGTCGTGGCCGAGGGTGTCGGTCCACCCGCTCGATGCGACGACCGCCGACTCGCCGCTCGCAAGGCCGTCCCACAAGCGCTTGCGGCCCCAGCCGTAAGCGGTGACTGCCCCGACTCCGCAGACGGTCGCGGTCCGGCGTCGGCCGGTCGTGCCCCTCCCGCCGTCCCAATGGCCGTCCCTCACGAGTTCCCTCCTTGTCCCCCGCCCTTCCTGCGCGCCACTGCAATGCAAGTTGCCAGAGTGATGAGTTGTCAAGTGGAGTCAACTCACGACCAGGTCAATTCGCCCATCCCGCGCGTCCAGCGATGTGATGCCGCCGGCTCGCCGTTTTGCACCGGAGCGCGACGTTTTCCCTGAATCTCCCGACGGACCGGCCGATCAGTTTCCCGATCGATGCCGAGAAGTCACGAAGGGATGGAGTCGCGATGTCGAACGACCAGGCAGACGCCGAAAAGCTTCTGACGCCGGCTGAAGTCGCGGCCATGTTCCGGGTGAACGCGAAGACGGTCACCCGCTGGGCGCGGTCGGGCCGGTTGAGCGCGATCAAGACGATGGGCGGGCACCGGCGGTACCGCCTCTCGGAGGTCCGCCGGGCGGTCGAGGCCATCGGTACCGACGGTTGATCGGTGACGCGTGCCCGGTGCCCGGCCCCGGATTCGGGGTCAGGCGGGCAGCGCGTCGCCGGGGAAGCTGCGGATCGGGTGGATCTCGTAGGTGAAGATGCCGGCCTGCACGCCGGGGTCGCCGTCCATGATGCGCGCGACCTCGTCGACCGGCGCGTCGAAGATGCCGATCCCGGCCCACTCGGTCTCGTCGACGATCGGGCCCACGATCGGCAGCACTCCTTCGGCGCGTAGCTCGAAGTTGCGCCGCCCGTGCTCGAAGATCGTCGCGCGGGCGCCGGGCGCGTCGTAGTTGGCGGCAGCCTTCAACACCACCAGCGTGTAGCCCTTCGCCTTCGCGAGCATCTCGCGCATGTAGTCGTCGGTGATGTCGGCCATCTCGGCCATCTCGTCCTCACGCCGGCGCCGCCCGGGTCACCCTAGACCGTCTGCGACGGAGCTCACGCGTCGACGTCGGCGTGCAGGGCGCGTGCCAGGATGGCGCGATGACCACCGAAGACCTCGACGGCAGGGTGATCGTCGTGACCGGTGCGTCGCGCGGCATCGGCAAGGGCTTGGCGATCTACCTGGCGGCCCAGGGTGCGTCGGTGGTCTGCGCGGCGCGCACGGTGGAAGCATCGGCGGGCGAGTTTCCCGGGACGATCCACGCGACCGTCGACGCGATCCGTGCCGCGGGCGGCCGCGCAGTGGCGATCCGTTGCGACATCGGCGAGGCGGGCGACATC
>DATCCI010000322.1:0-9769 GCA_036511415.1 Acidimicrobiia bacterium | reverse complement strand
GGTCTCGTGGTCGGTGTGTACCTGGAAGGTCGGGTCTTCGTCGGAGAGCGCGCCGAGCGCCTTTCCGAGCTTGTCCTGGTCGGCCTTCGTCTTGGGCTCGATCGCGACCGAGATGACGGGTTCGGGGAAGTCGGTGCGCTCGAGGATGATCGGGTTGGCCCGGTCGCACAACGTGTCGCCGGTCGTGGTCTGCTTGAAACCGAGGCCGGCGACGATGTCGCCCGCGTACGCGACGTCGATGTCCTCGCGCTGGTTCGCGTGCATCCGCAAGATGCGCCCGATGCGCTCCTTGCGGTCCTTGGTGGAGTTGTAGATCTCGGAGCCCTTCTCGAGCTTGCCCGAGTAGACGCGGAAGTACGTGAGCTTGCCGTACGGGTCGGCGACGATCTTGAACGCGAGCGCGGCGAACGGCTCGTTCTCACTGGGCTTGCGCTCGACCGGCTCGCCCTTCATGTCGGTGCCCTCGGTCGGCTTGACGTCGACGGGCGAGGGCAGGAAGTCGATGACGGCGTCCAGCATGGGCTGCACGCCCTTGTTCTTGAACGCGGAGCCGCACAGCACCGGGACGAATTCGAAGGCGAGCGTTCCGGTCCGGATCGCGGCCTTGATCTCGTCGGTCGTGAGCTCTTCGCCCTCGAGGTACTTCTCGAGGAGGTGGTCGTCGACGTGCGCGATCGTCTCGAGCAGCTCGTGGCGCGCGGCCTCCGCCGCTTCGACGAATTCGGCCGGGATGTCGAGGACCTCGAACTTGGCACCCTCGGTGTCGTCGTCGAGCGGCCACAACACGGCCTTCATCCCGACGATGTCGATGACACCCCGGAAGTTGCTCTCCGAACCGACGGGAAGCTGGATCACCGCGGGCACGGCGTCGAGACGATCACGGATCATCTCGACGCAGCGCTCGAAGTCGGCGCCCACGCGATCCATCTTGTTCACGAAGCAAAAGCGCGGGACGTCGTACTTGTTGGCCTGGCGCCACACCGTCTCGGTTTGCGGTTCGACGCCCGCAACCGCGTCGAACACCGCGACCGCACCGTCGAGGACGCGCAGCGACCGCTCGACCTCGACCGTGAAGTCGACGTGGCCGGGGGTGTCGAGGATGTTGATCTGGCAGTCGTGCCACTGCGCGGTCGTGGCCGCCGAGGTGATCGTGATGCCGCGCTCTTGTTCTTGGACCATGTGGTCCATGACCGCGGCGCCTTCGTGCACCTCGCCGATCTTGTAGGTACGGCCCGTGTAATAGAGGATCCGCTCGGTCGTCGTGGTCTTGCCCGCGTCGATATGAGCCATGATCCCGATGTTGCGGGTCTTGTCGAGGGGAAAATCGCGTGCCATCTCTCGGTGTCCTCTGAGGCGGTGTCGGGGGCGGTCAGCAGTCGACCGGGCCAACCCCGATCGCTCGGGAGCCCGGTCGGGAGGTGCGGGCCCGGGAAATCGGTGTGGCCCGCTCGGCGTCACGTCGCGTTCAGCGCCGCTTCGCCGGCTCCCTTGTCACTGCTCGGATCATCACGTCTTGATCGTCCCCCTGGGGTCGCTCTACCAGCGGTAGTGCGCAAAAGCTTTGTTCGATTCCGCCATTTTCTGGAGGTCTTCCCGGCGCTTGATCGACGCCCCGATGCCGTTGCTGGCGTCGAGGAGCTCGCCGGCCAGCCGTTCGGCCATGGTCTTCTCCCGGCGCTGGCGGCAGTAGCCCACGATCCAGCGAATGGCGAGGGTGGTCGCGCGGCGGGGCCGGACCTCGACCGGCACCTGGTAGGTGGCGCCACCCACGCGGCGGCTGCGCACCTCGAGCTGCGGACGGACGTTCTCGACCGCTCGCTTCAACACCGCGACCGGATCGCCCTGGGTCTTGCGGCCGATCTCCTCGAGCGCGGCGTAGACGATGTGCTCCGCGGTCGAGCGCTGGCCGCGGAGCAGCACCTTGTTGACGAGCTGGGTCACGACGACCGACCGGTAGATCGGGTCGGGCATGAGCTCCCGGCGCGGTGCCGGACCTTTGCGCGGCATTAGCTTTCCCTCTTCGCGCCGTAGCGGCTGCGCGCCTGCTTGCGGTTGGCGACGCCCGACGCGTCGAGCGCGCCGCGGATGATCTTGTACCGCACGCCCGGCAGGTCCTTCACGCGACCGCCGCGTACGAGCACGATCGAGTGCTCCTGCAAGTTGTGACCGATGCCGGGGATGTACGCCGTCACCTCGATGCCCGAGGTGAGCCGGACGCGCGCGACCTTGCGCAACGCGGAGTTCGGCTTCTTCGGCGTCGTGGTGAAGACGCGCGTGCAAACACCCCGCCGCTGCGGGGAGCCCTTGAGGGCCGGGGTCTTGGTCTTTTCGGCCTTCGTTGCTCGCCCCTTGCGGACGAGCTGGGCGATCGTGGGCACGCGTCTTCCCTCTGAAACTTTCCCTCTGAGCGCAGAGCAAGCAGGAGGCTCCGGAGCGCGCCGAGGCACTCGGAGCCGACGGATGAGAATAGCAGGACCGCCGTCCGGCCCCAAGTGGGGCCGGACCGGTCAAACGTTCATCGCGGCGCCGCGTTCAATCGCCCGCCGCGACATCGCCGTGGTCGTCGCCTCCGAGATCGTCCGCGCTCGGGAGCGCGGCCGGCGGCGAAGCGTCGACGACGACACCCAGGGCCGCGAGGTCCTCGCCCGCTTCTCCGGCGGCGATCCCGGGCTCCGAGTCGGCTTGACGGCTCGTACTCGCTTCGCGCAACCAGGTCGCGAGGTCCATCTCCTCTTCGACCTCGGACGTGTAGAACGGCAAGGGCTCGTACTCGGGCGCCTCGGTGCGGATGTTGCGATACATCGGCATGCCCGTTCCCGCCGGGATGAGCTTGCCGATGATCACGTTCTCCTTCAGGCCCTCGAGGCCGTCCGAGCGACCCTCGATCGCTGCCTCCGTGAGCACGCGGGTCGTCTCCTGGAACGACGCGGCCGACAACCACGAGTCGGTCGCGAGCGACGCCTTCGTGATGCCCATGAGCTCCGGTCGTCCCTCGGCCGGACGCTTCCCTTCCTCGACCAGCCGACGGTTCTCCTCCGCGTAGCGGCGGGCGTCGACCTTCTCTCCGGGCAGGAACGCGCTGTCGCCCGGCTCCGAGACGGTCACCCGGCGCAACATCTGCCGGACGATCACCTCGATGTGCTTGTCGTGAATCGACACACCCTGGTCGCGGTAGACCCGCTGCACCTCGTCGACCAGGTACTGCTGCGTCTCGCGCACGCCCTTGATCTCGAGCAGCTTCTTCGGGTCGAGCGGGCTCTTGTCGTCACCGACCAGGCGGTCTCCCGCAGTGACCTCCTGACCGTCGCGCACGCTCACGTGCGCCCGGCGAGACACTGCGTACTCGAGCTCGGTGCCGTCGTCGGAGACGATGGTGATGACGCGCTCGCCCTTCTCGTTCTCGCCGATGCGCACGACACCCGACACGTCGGCGAGCAGCGACGCCGCCTTCGGGGTGCGGGCTTCGAACAGCTCGACGACGCGGGGCAGACCGTGTGTGATGTCCTCGCCGGCGACACCGCCGGTGTGGAACGTACGCATGGTGAGCTGGGTGCCGGGCTCGCCGATCGACTGGGCCGCGACGATGCCGATGGCCTCGCCGAGATCGGAGATCTTGCCGGTGGCCAGCATGCGGCCGTAGCACTTCGAGCAGACGCCCGACACGGTCTCGCACGTGAGCACTGTGCGGACGCGCAGGCGCGTGATGCCCTCGTCGTCGGCGAGCAGGCGCATCGCGTCGTCGTCGATCTCGACGTTGCGCGGGATCACCGTGCCGTCGGTCAGTGTGGCGTCTTCGGTGAGGCAACGGCCGAGCAGGCTGGTCTCGAGCACGCGCCACGACTCGGTGCCGGGGAGCACGTCCTCGACCCATATGCCGCGGTTCGTCTCGCAGTCCCACTCGCGCACGATCAGTTCCTGCGCGACGTCGACGAGACGGCGCGTGAGGTAGCCGGAGTCGGCGGTACGAAGCGCGGTGTCGGCCAGACCCTTGCGCGCGCCGTGTGTCGAGATGAAGTACTCGAGCACCGACAGACCTTCACGGAAGTTGCTCTTGATCGGGCGCGGGATGATCTCACCACGCGGGTTGGCGACGAGACCGCGCATACCGGCGATCTGGCGCACCTGCATGATGTTTCCTCGGGCGCCCGAGCCCACCATCATGTCGATGGGGTTGAACGGCGTCGACTGCATGAGATCCTGCATGGCCTTCGTGACCTGGTTGGTCGCGTCGGTCCAGATCTCGATCTCCTGCTGACGACGCTCGTCGTCGGTGATGATCCCGCGTTCGTACTGGCTCTCGACCTTGGCGGCCTCGCCCTCGAACTTCTCGAGCAGACCGGCCTTGGCCGGCGGGGTCGTGACGTCGGAGACCGAGATGGTGAGCCCCGAGCGTGTCGACCACTCGTAGCCGAGGGTCTTCATCTTGTCGAGACTGTTGGCCACGACCGCCTTGTCGTACTCGACGACGAGCTCGCCGACGACCTCGGTGATGTCGCGCTTGCGCATCGTGCTGTTGACGAACGGGAAGTCGTCCGGGAACGCGCTGTTCAAGAGCAGCCGCCCGAGCGACGTCTCGACGAGCACCTCGCTCGAACCGTTACTTCCATATTCCCGCAACACGAGGCTGCGGGGGGTGCCGTCCTCCGACGGACGTTCGAAGCGGTCGGCCGCGAACTTCCCGACGGGCATGCGCACCTTGATCTTGGCGTGCAACGCGATGGTCTCGCCGTCGCCGCCGAACCGCTCCTCGTACGCGGCGTAGGCCTCGTCGAGCGAGCGGAACACGCGACCCTCGCCGGGAAGACCGTCGAGCACCTCCGACAGGTAGTAGAGGCCGATGATCATGTCCTGGCTCGGCACCGCGATCGGACGACCCGACGCCGGCGACAAGATGTTGTGCGCGGCGAGCATCAACATGCGCGCCTCGGCCTGCGCCTCCGCGGAGAGCGGGAGGTGCACGGCCATCTGGTCACCGTCGAAGTCGGCGTTGAACGCCGCGCAGACGAGCGGGTGGATCTGGATCGCCTTGCCCTCGACCAGCACGGGCTCGAACGCCTGGATTCCCAGGCGGTGAAGCGTTGGCGCACGGTTCAAGAAGACGGGGTGCTCCTTGATCACCTCTTCGAGCACGTCCCACACCTGCGGACGGGCACGCTCGACCATGCGCTTCGCCGACTTGATGTTCTGCGCGTACTCGAGGTCGACGAGCCGCTTCATGACGAACGGCTTGAACAGCTCGAGGGCCATCTGCTTCGGCAGCCCGCACTGCTGCAGACGCAGCTGCGGACCGACGACGATGACCGAACGGCCCGAGTAGTCGACGCGCTTGCCGAGCAGGTTCTGACGGAACCGGCCCTGCTTGCCCTTCAGCATGTCGGACAGCGACTTCAGCGCGCGGTTGCCGGGACCCGTGACGGGGCGGCCGCGCCGCCCGTTGTCGAACAACGCGTCGACGGCCTCCTGCAGCATGCGCTTCTCGTTGTTGATGATGATCTCGGGCGCGCCGAGGTCGAGAAGCCGCTTCAGCCGGTTGTTGCGGTTGATCACCCGGCGGTAGAGGTCGTTCAGGTCGGAGGTCGCGAAGCGGCCGCCGTCGAGCTGCACCATCGGCCGCAGATCGGGCGGGATGACCGGCACGACGTCGAGGATCATGCCCAGCGGAGAGTTGATCGACCGGTTGTTCTGATCGCGACGGTTGAACGCGGAGACGACCTTCAGCCGCTTGATCGCCTTCGCCTTGCGCTGACCCTTGGCGGTCGCGATCGTCTCCTTGAGCTCGACCTCGACCTCGTCGAGGTCGAGCCGGGAGACCAGATCCTTCACGGCCTCGGCGCCCATGCCGCCGGCGAAATAGTCGTGATAGCGGTCGACCAGCTCGCGCCACACCCGCTCGTCGTCGGTGAGCTGCTTGGGCTTCATCGACTTCAGCGTGTCCCAGACCTGGCGGAGTTGGCCGATCTCCTCCTCGTAGCGGAGGCGGATGTCCTCGAAGTCCTTGTTCTTGGCCTTCTCGGCGCGCTCGATCTCGTTCTTCTTCGCGCTCCGGCCCTCGAGCTCTTCGAGCTCGCCGATGTACGTCTCGTCACGCTCGCGCAGCTTCACCTCGCGCTCGCGCTCGACGTCGCCGATCTCGGCCTTCATCTCGGCCTCGAGCGAAGGGAGGTCCTTGTGCAGACGCTCCACGTCGACCCACGTGATGAGGTGCGCGGCGAAGTAGATGACCTTCTCGAGGCTCTTCGGCGCGATGTCGAGCAGGTAGCCGAGCCGGCTCGGGACACCCTTGAAGTACCAGATGTGCGTCACGGGCGCGGCGAGCTGGATGTGACCCATGCGCTCGCGCCGAACCTTCGAGCGCGTGACCTCGACGCCACAGCGCTCGCAGATGATGCCCTTGAAACGCACCCGCTTGTACTTGCCGCAGTAGCACTCCCAGTCCTTCGTCGGACCGAAGATCTTCTCGCAGAAGAGCCCGTCCTTCTCCGGCTTGAGCGTGCGGTAGTTGATCGTCTCCGGCTTCTTCACCTCGCCGTTCGACCAGGTGAGGATGTCACCGGCCGTGGCGAGATTGATCGTAAGCCGGCGACTCGAGTTGACGTCGAATACGGTGCCCATAGGTCAGATCCTCGCTCTTGCGCGCGCCGCGTCTTCTTCGTCGGTACCGCGTTCGGGTCTCGACAGGTCGATGCCCAGCGACTCGGTGGTGCGGAATGCGTCCTCGTCGAGCTCGCGGATCTCGATCTCCTGGCCGTTCTCGTCGATCACCCGCACGTTGAGACACAACGCCTGCATCTCCTTGATGAGAACCTTGAAGCTCTCGGGGATACCGGGTTCTGGGATGTTCTCGCCCTTGACGATCGCCTCGTACACCTTCACGCGGCCGAGCACATCGTCGGACTTGATGGTGAGGATCTCCTGGAGTGCGTACGCCGCGCCGTAGGCCTCGAGCGCCCACACCTCCATCTCACCGAACCGCTGACCGCCGAACTGTGCCTTCCCGCCGAGGGGCTGCTGCGTGATCATCGAGTACGGACCCGTCGACCGCGCGTGGATCTTGTCGTCGACGAGGTGCGACAGCTTCAGGATGTACATGTAGCCGACGGTGACCGGACGATCGAACGGCTGGCCGGTGCGACCGTCGGTCAACGTGACCTTGCCGTCGGTGCCGATGAGCTTTTGGCCGTCGGCGCCGTCGGGGTTGAGCCGCTCGAACAGCTCGCGGATCGTCCCGGTCGGACCGGCTTGGTCGACCTCGTCCCAGTGCGCGCCGTCGAACACGGGGCTCGAGATCCACACGGCCGGCTCGGTGCGGGTGCGCGTCTTGTTCAACTCGGCGGGACGCTTGTGCTCTTCGTCCCATCCGTGACGCGCCGCGTAGCCGAGGTGCGCTTCGAGCACCTGACCGACGTTCATCCGGCTCGGCACACCGAGCGGGTTGAGAACGATGTCGACCGGCGTACCGTCGGCGAGATAGGGCATGTCCTCGATCGGCAGGATCTTCGAGATCACACCCTTGTTGCCGTGACGGCCGGCGAGCTTGTCGCCCTCACTGATCTTGCGCTTCTGCGCGACGTACACGCGCACGAGCTGGTTCACGCCGGGCGGCAGCTCGTGGCCGTCGTCGCGGCTGAACACCCGCACGTCGATCACCTTGCCGGTCTCGCCGTGCGGGACCTTCAAGCTCGTGTCGCGCACCTCACGCGCCTTCTCCCCGAAGATCGCGCGCAGCAGCCGCTCCTCGGGCGTCAGCTCGGTCTCGCCCTTGGGCGTCACCTTCCCGACGAGGATGTCGCCCGCGCCCACCTCGGCGCCGATGCGGATGATGCCGCGCTCGTCGAGGTCCTTCAGGATGTCCTCGCTGAGGTTCGGGATGTCGCGCGTGATCTCCTCGGCACCGAGCTTCGTGTCGCGCGCGTCGATCTCGTGCTCCTCGATGTGGATCGAGGTGAGCACGTCGTCTTTCACCAAGCGCTCCGAGAGCACGATCGCGTCCTCGAAGTTGTGACCCTTCCAGGGCATGAACGCGACGAGCAGGTTCTTGCCCAGCGCGAGCTCGCCCAGGTGCGTCGACGGACCGTCGGCGAGGACGTCGCCCTTCTTCACCGCGTCGCCGCCGCCGACCAAGGGCTTTTGGTTGATGCACGTGCCCTGGTTGGAGCGCCGGAACTTCGACAAGTGGTGCGTCGTGCGACCGCCGGTCTTGTAGTCGACGGTGACGGTGTCGCCGGCGACGTCGACGACGGTGCCGTCGTCGTGGGCGAGGAGCGCATCCCCGGCGTCGCGAGCCGCTCGGGCCTCGACGCCGGTGCCGATGTAGGGCGCGGTGGCGCGCAGCAGCGGCACGGCCTGGCGCTGCATGTTGGCTCCCATGAGCGCGCGGTTCGCGTCGTCGTGCTCGAGGAACGGGATGAGGGCGGTGGCGACCGAGACGAGTTGCTTCGGCGACACGTCCATGTACTGGACCTCGTCGGGCGCGAAGAATCCGATCTCGCCGCGGCCCGCACGCACGAGCACGCGGTCGTCGAGGAACGTGCCCTGCTCGTCGACGCGTACGTTCGCCTGCGCGATCACGTACTCGTCCTCGTCGTCGGCCGCGAGGTACTCGATCTCGTCGGTGACGCGACCCTTCTCGACCTTGCGGTACGGCGTCTCGATGAAGCCGAACCGGTTGATACGGGCGAAGCTCGACAGGTAGCCGATGAGGCCGATGTTCGGGCCTTCCGGGGTCTCGATCGGGCACATCCGGCCGTAGTGGCTCGGGTGCACGTCTCGCACCTCGAACCCGGCGCGCTCACGCGAGAGACCGCCGGGGCCGAGGGCCGACAGGCGTCGCTTGTGCGTGAGACCTGCGAGCGGGTTCGTCTGGTCCATGAACTGCGACAACTGCGAGGAGCCGAAGAACTCCTTGATCGCGGCCACGACCGGGCGGATGTTGATGAGGGTCTGCGGAGTGATCGCCTCGACGTCCTGCGTCGTCATGCGCTCGCGCACGACCCGCTCCATACGGCTGAGGCCCACGCGCAGTTGGTTCTGGATCAGCTCGCCGACCGTACGCACCCGGCGGTTGCCGAAGTGGTCGATGTCGTCGGGGAAGTAGCCGGAGTCGCGGTTGTGCAACTTCACGATGTACGCGACGACGGCGAGGATGTCGGAGCGGATCAAGGTGAAGTCGGCACCGGCGCGACCGGCGTCGACGTTCGCCTGCGGAACGGGCAGGTCGAAGCGCTGCAGCCCGAGCAGCGGGTACTCCTTGGAGAGCTTCTTCGAGACCTTGTGGCGGCCGACCTTGGCGAGGTCGTAGCGCTTCGGGTTGAAGAACAGGTTCTCGAGCAGCGCGCGAGCGGAGTCGGGGGTCGGCGGTTCGCCCGGACGGAGCTTGCGGTAGATGTCGATGAACGCCTCGTCGACGCTCGCGGTGTGGTCCTTCTCGAGCGTGTTGCGCATCGACTCGTAGGGCCGGCCCTGGTCGTCGACGATCAGGTTCAGCAGCTCTTCGTCGCTCTCGCCGAATCCGAGCGCCTTCAACAAGACGGTCACCGGCTGCTTGCGCTTGCGGTCGATGCGGACGTAGACGACGTCCTTCTTGTCGACCTCGAACTCGAGCCACGCACCCCGGCTCGGGATGATCTTGGCGTCGATGACCTCGCGCTCCGGTGCCGTCTTGTCGGGAGTCACCCCGAAGTAGACGCCCGGCGAACGAACGAGCTGCGAGACGACGATGCGCTCGGTCCCGTTGATGATGAAGGTCCCGCGCTCGGTCATCATCGTGAAG
>DATCCI010000321.1:0-2524 GCA_036511415.1 Acidimicrobiia bacterium | reverse complement strand
CTGGTTTACCAGGGCATCATCTACGTCACCACCCACGCCGCCACGATGGCGATCGACGCAAAGACCGGCAAGCAGATCTGGAAGACCAAGGTTGAGTATCCCGCCGAAACCCCGCGCATCGTGTGCTGTGGCATCATCAATCGCGGTGCCGCGATCCACGAGGGCAAAATCTTCCGCACCACGCTCGACGCCAATGTGATCGCGCTCGACGCCAAGACCGGCAAAGAACTCTGGCGCGAGAAGGCAGCCGACATCAAGGAGGGCTATTCGATGACGGTGGCGCCGCTGGTCGCCGACGGCGTCGTCCTGACCGGCATCTCCGGCGCCGAGTTCGGCACGCGCGGCTTCATCGACGGCTGGGACCCCGCGACCGGCAAACATCTGTGGCGCACCAACACGGTCCCCAGTCCCGATGAACCCGGCGGCGACACCTGGAAGGGCGACACCTGGAAACTCGGCGGCGGATCGACCTGGATCACCGGCTCTTTCGATCCGGAGTCGAACACGGTCTATTGGGGCATCGGCAATCCCGGCCCGTTCAATGCGGCGGTGCGCCCCGGCGACAACCTCTACACCTGCTCAGTCCTCGCGCTCGATCCGAAGACCGGCAAGATGAAATGGCACTTCCAGTTCTCGCCGAACAACCCGTTCGATTACGACGCGGTCGCCGAGATGGTGCTTGCCGATATGACCGTCGAGGGCAAGCCGACCAAGGTCCTGATGAACGCCAATCGCAATGGCTACTTCTATGTTCTTGACCGGACCAACGGCAAACTGCTCGCCGCCAATCCCTATGTGAAGGTCAACTGGGCTTCCGGAATCGACATGAAGACCGGTCGGCCGATCGAGACCGACGTCACCAAGGATGCCCGCGAAGGCAAGAAGGTCGTGGTCTATCCGTCGATCCTCGGCGGCAAAAACTGGGAACCGATGTCGTTCGACCCGCAGACCGGCCTCGCCTACGCCAACACGCTCTCCTTCGGCGGTCACTACAAGACCGAGCCGGCGACCTACAAGGCCGGCGAATGGTATGTCGGCATGGATCTGACCGACCTCTGGGACTGGCCTGCCGACAACGGTCCGCGTGGCGACCTCAAGGCCATCGATCCGCTGACGGGTAAGACGAAATGGGAGGCGCCCAGCGACATTCCGCGCTTCTCCGGCGTGTTGTCGACCGCGGGCGGCGTCGTGTTCTCCGGTCAGTTGACCGGCGAGTTCGAGGCGTTCGACGCCGACAGCGGCAAGAAGCTGTGGCAGTTCCAGACCGGCTCGGGCATCGAAGGGCAGCCGGTAACGTGGCAGCAGGACGGCGTCCAGTATGTTGCTGTCACCAGCGGCTACGGTGGCGTCTACTCGCTGTTCGCAGGCGATGAGCGGCTGGCCAAGGTGCCTCCCGGCGGATCGCTGTGGGTCTTTGCGGTGAAGAACTGACGCGGGTTGCACGTGATCAAGAAGCTATCCATCTGGACGGCGGCGCATTGCGCCGCCGTCGTGGTCATGGCCGTCGCCCAGACCACGACACCATGCGCTGCGCAGCAGCCGACTGCCGCCGATCAAGCCCAGATCGACCACGGAAAATCGACCTACGCACATAACTGCTCGCACTGCCACGGCCCCAACATGGTCAATGGCGGCACCATAACGCCTGACCTGCGCACCTTTCCCGACGACAAGGAACGCTTCACCACGACGGTGAGGCTGGGCAAGAACGGCAAGATGCCGCCTTGGGGCGACATTCTGGGTAACGATGAGATTGCGGATCTCTGGGCCTATATCTCCAGTCGGAGGAATCCATGAAGGCACGGCTCGCGGCGTTCCGGTTCGCGATATCTGTCGCGACCGTGCTCCTGTCCACGGTGGCCATCACAGGCGCGCGCGCAACCGATGAGCCGTTGAAGGTCTGTCTCGACGAGGATCTACCGCCACTCTCGGCGCATCACAAAGGCAAGCCGGGCAGCGGTTTCGACGTTGCGCTGGCGCAGGCGCTCGCCGACCGGCTCGGCAGGCCGCTTCTGATCCAGTGGTTTGAAAGCAAGCTCGACGAGGATTCGAGCCCGGCGCTCGAAGCCAACGCCTTGCTCTCGGACGGTCGTTGCTCGCTCGTCGGCGGCTATGCGCTGACCAAGGATTCCCTCGTCGTCCCCGGCGTTCCGACGGCCAAGCTGCCCGGCTTCGAGGGCGCCACCCGGGCCGATCGCACGCGGCGGGTGCCGCTCGGCGTGCTCTCGCCAACCCATCCCTACATCTATTCGCCTCTCACCGTCGTGCTGGGCCCCAAGGCATCCGACAAGACGCACGATCGGCGTATCGCCGGTGTCGGCGACCTCGCCGGCCTGCGCATCGGGATCGAAAGCGGGACGCTGGCCGACGCGATCCTCATGACGTTCGAGCACGGCCGACTGATCGATGGCATTACCCATCTGGTCCCTGGCCGGCAGGATCTGCTCGGATCGCTCGAGCGCGGCGACGTCGACGCCACCTTGCTCGACCTGCGCCGTTTCGACGCCTACCGCGCGACCCATTC
>DATCCI010000320.1:0-6374 GCA_036511415.1 Acidimicrobiia bacterium | reverse complement strand
GGCCGGAATTGGCCGGGCCGCTCGCGCGCGCCGTTCGTACTAGGAGGCGAAGCCGAGGTTGGAGTAGATCTCGCGCGTCGCCGACGAACGGTTGAGCGTATAGAAGTGGAACGAGTCGACGCCGCCCGCCATGAGCTCGCTGCACAGCTCGGTCGCCGCCTCGATGCCGACGGCCCGCATCGCATCCTCGTCGTGCTCGACTGCACGCAGCCGGCGCTCGAGCGCGCCGGGGAAGTCGGCTCCCGACATCTCGGCCATGCGCTTCACCGACTTCACGTTGAGCACGGGCATGATCCCCGGGATCACGCGCGTGGTCACCCCGAGCTCGCGCAGGTCGCCGAGGAACTCGAACCAGACGCTCGCCTCGAAGAAGAACTGCGAGATGCCGAAATCGGCCCGGGCGAGCTTCTCCGCCTGGCGCCGGCGGTCGGTCGCCCGATCGGTCGACGCGGGGTGGCCCTCGGGGTGCACCGCGACGCCGACCGAGAAGTCGCCCGTGCCCCGAACCAGCTCGACGAGATCGGTGGCGTGGGCGAGATCGCCCGGCGGGAGGTTCAAGTCCTTCGGCGGGTCGCCGCGCAACGCGAGGAGGTTGGAGATCCCCGCGTCGTGATAGCGCGTCACGATCTCCGTCAGCTCACCGCGGGTGTGCGCGGCGCACGTGAGGTGTGCCATCGCGGTGAGTGTCGTCTCGCGGTTGATGCGCGTGACGATGTCGTGGGTCATCTCGCGCGTCGTTCCGCCGGCGCCGTAGGTCACCGACACGAAGGTCGGGTGCAGCGGCTCGAGGTCTCGCAGCGTCGCTTCGAGCTGGAGCTCGGCGGCCGTTGTCTTCGGCGGGAAGAACTCGAACGAATGGCTCGGTCCGGCCGCGAGGATGTCGACGATCTTGGCCATCGGTCGGTCAGGCTACCGAGAGGCGACATCGGAGCCTCCCCTAGACTCCGCGCGATGGTGGAGACCGAGCCGCAGGCCGCCAAGAAGGAACGCTGGACCTACTCGTGGAAGCACCTCTACTCCGAGGTCGTCACGTCGGGCCTGTGCACGGGCTGCGCCGGATGTGTCATCGCGTGTCCCCACGACGTGCTCGGCTACGACGACACCAACGGTGTCTACAAGCCGCTCCAGATCGAGGACTTCGGCGGGCCCGGCGACTGCAGCCACGGCGACAAGGCGTGCACGTCGTGCACGCGCGCCTGCCCACGATTTCGGGCATGGGAACCGGAGATCGACACGTTCATGTTCGGCCGGCCGCGTGAGCCGGAGGAAATGAGCGGTGTCTTCAAGGACATCTGCCTCGCGCGTGCCTCCGACGCGGAGTTGCACGATGTCGGCCAGGACGGCGGGCTCGTCTCCGCGATGCTCGTGTACGCGCTCGAGCACGACATCATCGACGCCGCGCTGGTCTCGTACCTCGAAGGCGACGGCTCCACCTGGAAGGCGATACCGGGCATCGCACGCACACGCGCCGACGTCGTCGCGTCCGCGGGGAGCCGTTACACGTATTCGGCGAACACGCTCGCGTACCAGGACCTCGACAAGGACGACGAGCGCATTGCCTTGGTCGGCATGTCGTGCCAGTCGTCGATCCCGCCCGTGATGAAGCAGCGCAAGGCGGGCAAGGTCGCCCGGCGGCTGGCGTTGAGCATCGGCCTGCTGTGCTCGAAGACCTTCGACGACGCGATCTTCGAGGAATTGTTCGAGGCGAAGTACGGGTTGAAGAAGCCCGACATCAAGAAGATGAACATCAAGGGCGTGTTCCAGATCTGGATGCACAACGGCGACTATCACGAGGTGCCGCTCAAGGAGTGCCACCAGTGGACGCGCGAAGGCTGCAAGCTCTGCCCTGACTTCGCCGCCGAGCACGCCGACATCTCGACCGGGGGCATCGGCAAGTACAACGACTGGACGCTCACGATCGTGCGCACCGACGCCGGTCGCGACCTCATGGAACGCATGCTCGCCGACGGCGCGATCCAGGTGCGCCCCGGCGACGACGACCCCGACGCGATCGCGCTCATGCACAAGCTCTCGAAGAAGTCTCGCAAGCGCTGGCCGGAGTTCGCGTTGCCGGAACCCAGGCTCGGCGTCTGACGAGGTGATCGTCGCGGCAACGACGACCGATCTCATGGACCGGTCTCGCATCGGTTCGTCGATCCCCGACGTCCGGTTCGCCCTCGACACCACCGCAGATGTCGTCATCGTCGATCTCGGCCGCGGCGCGCCACAGGTCGCCGAAATTCGCGCCACGATGCCGACCGCACGCATCATCTGCTACGGACCGCACGTAGACGACGACGCGGCCGCCGCCGCCCGCGCCGCCGGCGCCGACGTCGTGATGCCCCGCTCGCGCTTCTTCCGCGATCCCGCCGCCGCGATCGGGGCGTCGGAGCCGTAGACGGTCGTCGTCGACCTTCGGTACCCGCGCTAGATCATCGGCCAGGGAAAGCAGTGGTAGTCGTCGTCGGCCTGCGGGAGTACGCCCGTGGAGACAAGGTGCTCGGTGCGGGCGCGCAGCGCGTCGAGCTCGAACCGGTCGAGTGCATTCCCGAGGTTGTCGCGCACTGCACCCGTGCGCAGCTGCTCGGCGAACGCTCGGAGATCGTGGCATACCTCGGACGGGACCGGCTCGCCGCCGAAGTCCCAGATCACCGTGCGCAGCTTCCATTGCGCGTGAAACGAAAGGCCGTGGTCGATCCCGAAGATCCGTCCGTCCTCCAGCGCCCGAAGGCAGTGACCGCCCTTGCGATCCGTGTTGTTGATCACCACGTCGAAGGCGGCCATGCGCCGGAACGTGTCGACGTGCTCCTCGAGCAGCGTGAAGTACTGCTCCTCGGGGTCGTGCTCGACGAAGCGTTGCATCATGCCGATGCCGGCGGGTCCGTCGCGCAGAACCGTGTCGGGCACGATGTTCCAACCCAACGCCTCCGACACCTCGAACGCCGCGACCTCGCGGTGACACAGCGTGCCGCGCGCGAAGTCCCAGAGCGGTCGCTCGCCGCGCTGCGGTTTGTAGATCGCGAGCATCTCGTCGTCGCCTTCGGCGAGGTTCACGAGAAAGGTTGCGTTCGACGACCACGGCATACGGCCGAGTACGTCGACCTCGCCGAGGCGCAGCAACTCCCGCGCTCGAGCCTCCGGGACCGACATCACCGGGCTCGTCAATTCCAGCGCGGGCAGATGTGCCCGTCCGGGTTCATCGGGAAGTCGCACAAGGGACAGCGCGGTCGGCCGCCTTCGACCGCGGCGACTCCGTTGCGCATCATCACCCGGATCTGCGCGCGTGTCGCGTACAGCCGCGCGATCCGGCCCTCGGCTTCGTCCGGCGGCGGGGGCGGATCCTCGTCGTCTTCGTCGGCGGCGTCTTCGCGGAGCTCGATGAGCACGAGCCCGCGCTCGGAGTCGTAGCCGATCCCGATGAGCCGCGCCCGGAAGAGCGGCTCGTCTTCACGGACGGCACCTCCACCCACCTCGAGCGCGCTCGGCGGTTCCTCGGGCTCGTCTTCGGCGATGCGGTCGAGGAACTGACCGGCCTCGACGGCCAGGAGACGAACCTGTTCCTTCTCCACGAGCACCGACAACACCGCCGCACCCTTGCGGGCCTGGATCACGAACGTGCGCGCGCCGGGAAGACCGAACGCGCCCGCGGCGATGTCGTCGACGGGATCGAACTCGATGAGATCGGTCACGGGGACACCTCTTCGGACCCGAGCGGCTGCGACTCGGCCGGCTCGGGTTCGGGCGAGAGATCGTCGAGCCCTCCGGTGTCGTTGCACTTCACCATCGTCACGCCGTAGGAGTGGAAATCGAACACGGTGACCGAAGCCGGAGAGACGTGCACCCGCTGGAACAGGTCGAGATGCATGCCGCTGTAGTGCGCGATCGCCGACTTGATCGGGTCGGCGTGACTCACCACGACGATCGTCTCGTTCGGGTGCCGAGCCACGACCTCGTCGAGCGCGGCGACGGTGCGCGCCTGCATCTCGGTGATGGACTCTCCGTTCGGGAAGCGGGCGCGGGATGGCGCGACCTGTACCACCTTCCACTCGTCGCTCTTCGCGAGATCGGCGATCTTGCCGCCCGTCCAGTCGCCGTAATCAGCTTCGACGACGCCCGGCAGCGCGCGCACCTCGAGCGCGTGATGCGCGGCGATCTGCTGCGCGGTCTGCGTCGTGCGCTCGATCGGGCTCGCGTACACCGCCGCGACCGGCAGCTCCGCCAGCCGCTGCGCAGTTGCCTCCGCTTGCCCGACGCCCTTCTCCGACAAGTCGATGCCCGGCATGCGTCCGGAGAGCAGCGGGCCGGTGTGTGCGGTGACCGCGTGCCGGACCAGTACCAGGCGCGTCGGCGGCTTGGGTTTGTCGGGCGTCGCATCTTTGTCGGCCGTCGCATCTTTGTCGGCCGGCGCCTCGGTGTGGGTCGGCGCCTCGGTCTCGGGCATGGCTGCCAAGTTACCGGCCGCAATCCCATACGATCCCTCGCGATGACCGACGTGCATCTTTCCCCGACGGGCCCGCCCGAGACGGTTCTCGACCCCGAGCCCGACGACGCGCTCGAAGCTCTGCGGGCTGCGCTCGCGCAGGTGGACGGTCGTCGGGACGCCGTCGCCGACGTCTGCGCGCGCTGGCCCCGTTTCCTCGACGCGTGGGCGCAGTTGGGTCGGCTCGGGCGCGACGACGTCGAGGCCTATGCGTACTTTCGCGTCGGCTATCACCGCGGGCTCGACCGCCTCCGTCAGTCGGGCTGGCGAGGATCGGGTTACGTTCGCTGGCGCTACGAGACGAACCGCGGCTTCCTGCGCGCGCTCGACGGCCTACGCAGCGCCGCCGACGCGATCGGCGAGCCCGACGAGGCGCAGCGGTGCGCCGAGTTCCTGCGCCAGCTTGACCCCGATTACGCCCCGGGTCGCGAGTAGCGTCATCGCGGTGAAAACGCCCAAGGGCTCCGCAACTCGAGGCAATACGGCGAGCGAGTCGTCCCGGTGAAGCGCGCGCTCATCACCGGCATCACCGGACAGGACGGACGTCACCTCTCACAGTTCCTCGCCGGCAAGGGCTACCAGGTGTTCGGGCTCGTGCACGGCCAGGCCAACCCGAAGATCGACCTCGTGCAAGGCGAGAACCCGGCGCTGGAGTTGCTCGAAGGCGACCTGCGCGACCTCTCCTCGCTCATCGCGGTCGTCGAGCAGGTCCAACCCGACGAGGTCTACAACCTCGGAGCAATCAGCTTCGTCCAGCTGTCCTTCAAGCAGGCCGAGCTCACCGCGGAGATCACGGGTCTCGGCGTGTTGCGCATGCTCGAAGCGGTGCGCATCGTCGGCGGGACCGACAACAACCCGATCCGCTTCTACCAGGCGTCGTCGTCCGAGATGTTCGGCAAGGTCCAGCAGACGCCCCAGACCGAGACGACAACGTTTCACCCTCGCTCGCCGTACGGCGTGGCGAAGGTGTTCGGCCACTACACGACGGTCAACTACCGCGAGGCGTACGGCATCCGCGCGAGCAGCGGCATCCTCTTCAACCACGAAGGACCGAAGCGCGGTCTGGAATTCGTGACCCGCAAGGTGACGAACTCGGTCGCGCGCATCCAGCTCGGTCTGCAAGAAGTCATCACGATGGGCAACATCGACTCCTCGCGCGACTGGGGCTACGCCGGCGACTACGTCGAAGCGATGTGGATGATGCTCCAGCACGACGAACCCGACGACTTCGTGATCGCGACCGGCGAGACGCACACCATCCGCGATCTTCTCGACGTGGCCTTCAAACACGCCGGCATCGACGACTGGGCGCCCTACGTCAGGCAGGACCCGCGCTTCTACCGACCGGCCGAGGTCGACCTGCTGATCGGCGACTCGTCGAAAGCCCGCGGCAAGCTCGGCTGGAAGCCCCTCGTGAGCTTCGAAGAGCTCGTACAGATGATGTACGAGCACGACCTTGCCGAAGAAAGCGCCAAAGCCGGGCTCTGACGGCCCGGCGGGCCACCGGCGCGCCGCCCCTCAGCGCACGACCGTACGGGCCGCGCTCGCCAGCGCGTGCTCGGCCTCGTCGACGATCCGGCGCACGAGCTCACCTGCCGGCACGAGCTCGTCGATCGCGCCCACCCCTTGGCCGGAGGGATAGCACTCCTTGTCGGGGTCGACGACGGTGTTCTCGTCGCCGCCGAGGTGGAGCGCGTTCGCGGCCACCGCCTTTCCCATCTGTTCGGGGAACTTGCTCAACTCCTCGGGATGCTGCTCGATGTACTGCGTCCACCCGTTCCGTATCGCACGCAGCGTCTTGCCCGTGAACCCGCGGCTGATCACCGTGTCGTCCTCGTGCGCGCGCAGCAGGGCATCCTTGTACCCGGTGACGGTGCGCGCTTCGGGGGTAGCG
>DATCCI010000319.1:0-3794 GCA_036511415.1 Acidimicrobiia bacterium | reverse complement strand
CAACTCGCCGAAGCCGAGCGCGTCCGGCCGCCGACGATCACGCGGGTCGTCGATTCGCTCGAACGGAAGGGGCTCGCGACGCGCGTGCCCTCGGAGCAAGACCGACGCGTCGCGTTCGTCGAGGCGACGCCGACGGGTCGCGCGCTCGTCGAGACAATCCGGCGCCGCCGCGACGCGTATCTCGCGCGCCGCCTGCGGACCTTCTCGGCCGAGGAACGCGCGCTGCTCGAGCGTGCCGCGAGGTTGCTCGAGCGTCTCATCGAGGACCCGGAATCGTGACCAGGGTCCGCCGCCTCGGTCGAGCGACCTTCTCGTCGCTGCGGAATCGCAACTACCGCCTGTACTTCATCGGCCAGATCATCTCGGTGAGCGGTACCTGGATGCAACGGCTCGCGCAGGCGTGGCTCATCCTGCGTTTGACGCACAACAACGGCTTCGCGTTGGGCGTCGAGTCCGGCCTGCAGTTCTTGCCGGTGCTCCTGTTCGGCGCATGGGGCGGCGTGATCGCCGACCGCTTCGACAAGCGCCGGATCCTCTACCTGACGCAGATCGTCGCGGGTCTGCTCGCGCTCGGTCTCGGCCTCATCGTCGCGGTCGGGGCCGCGACGGTCCTGCTCGACTACTTGTTCTCGGTCCTGCTGGGTTTCGTGAACGTGATCGACAACCCCGCCCGCCAGACCTTCGTGATGGAGATGGTCGGCCGAGACGAGCTGGCGAACGCCGTCGGCCTCAACAGTGTGGTGATGAACAGCTCGCGCGTCGTCGGGCCGGCGATCGGCGGCATTGTGATCGAAGCCGTCGGGCTCGCGCCGTGCTTCTTCGTCAACGCCTCGTCCTACCTCGCGGTGCTGCTCGCGCTGTGGATGATGCGAGCCGGGGCACTGCATCGCGTCGCGGTCGTTCCCCGGGCTAAGGGCCAACTCCGCGACGGCTTTCGCTACGTGTGGTCCGACCGCATGGTGCGCACCCCGCTCGTCATGATGGCGGTGATCGGCACACTGGCGTTCAACTTCCAGGTCGTGATCCCGTTGATGTCGACCGGCATCTTCGGTCTCGGGGCGGGTGGCTTCGGCGGGCTCACGTCGGCCATGGGTGCAGGTGCGGTGCTCGGAGGCCTCGCCGCGGCGTCGCGGCGAGGAGTGTCGTACCGCAGGCTGCTCGGGCTGACGTACGCGATGGGTGTTTCGATCCTGCTCGCGGCGATCGCGCCGACGCTCGCGACCGAGGTCGTCGCGCTTTTCGTGATGGGCGCGGCATCGTTTGCGTTCATCGCGACCGCCAACACGACCCTGCAGCTCACGAGCCGACCGGAGATGCGCGGCCGGGTCATGGCGCTGTACGCGATCGCGTTCCTCGGCAGCACGCCGGTCGGGAGTCCGATCATCGGCTGGATCTGCGCGGTCTTCGGACCTCGCGCCGGGTTCGCAGTCGGCGGGGTGGCGGCCATCGTCGCCGGGTTCGCCGCCTGGCTGTCGTTCGCACGGATGCACGCCGAGCGCGACCGTCGGATCGACGCGGTCGCCCTGCCGGCCGCCTGATCGCCCCGCGCGTTCTTACCCGGCCCCTACTGCCCGGCCCCTACTGGATATAGCCCTCGACGGTCTTCGGATCCCGGGGCTGCACCCCGCCGGGATCACGCCCGAACTCCTCCTGGCTGCGGCGCTGACGGAGGAGGTCCCAGAGCTGGTCGAGTGTGACCTCGAGCTCGCGGAGCTGGGCCGGATCGTGATCGGACGCCTGCAGCTTCTGCTCCTCGGCCACGAGGTGTGTGATCCGCTCGATCAGGTCTCGGTCGTCCACTTGTTGCTCCCATCCACGGTGTGACGATGCGTCTCCGTTGTACCCGCTTTCGCGCCAGACTGCGACCGTGCTCCGTTTGGGTACCGCGTCCGCTCGCTGGGTGATCGCCGCCACGGTGCTCGGATCGGGTGTGGCGTTCCTCGACGGTACCGTGGTGAACGTCGCGCTGCCGTCGATCGGACGCGATCTCCACACCGACGTCGCCGGGCTGCAGTGGACCATCGACGCGTATCTCGTCACGCTGACGGCACTCCTGCTCTTCGGCGGCGCACTCGGCGATCGGCTCGGCCGCAAGCGGGTGTTCATCGGAGGCCTGGTCGCGTTCACCGTCGCGAGCGCGGGCTGCGCCGCGGCGCCGAACGCGACGGTGCTCGCCCTCGCCCGCGCGGTCCAGGGCGCGGGTGGCGCGTTCCTCGTGCCGGGAAGCTTGTCGATCATCGCCGCGAGCTTCGCCGAGGACGACCGCGCCCGGGCGATCGGCACCTGGTCGGGACTGGCCGCGATCTCGGGGGCCGTCGGCCCCTTCCTGGGCGGCTGGTTGGTCGACGCCGCGTCGTGGCGGTGGGTGTTCCTGGTCAACGTGCCGATCGCGGCGGTGACGATCGTCGTCACCGCGGTGCACGTACCCGAGACCCGCTCCGAGAATCGGGCTCCACTCGACCTGACGGGCGCGGTCCTCGCTTCGCTCGGTCTCGGCGGCGCCTGTTGGGCGTTGATCCAGGGCCCCCAGTCGGTCGACGCCGGGGTCGTGGCCGCCGCGATCTTGGGTGCCGGCGCCCTGGCCGCGTTCCTCGTGCGGGAGTCGCGCCATTCACATCCGATGCTGCCCCTCGCACTGTTCCGGTCTGCGCAGTTCAGTGGTGCGAACGGAACGACCCTCGCGGTCTACGCCGCGGTGGGTGCCGCGTTCTTCATGATCGTGCTCGAGCTGCAGCTCGCGTTGCACTACTCGGCGCTCGAATCCGGCGCCGCGCTCTTGCCGATCACGGCGTTGATGCTCACGCTGTCGGCGCGTGCGGGCGCGCTCGCGCAACGCATCGGCCCGCGCCTGCCGATGACCGTGGGTCCGGCGCTCGTCGGCGTCGGGACGTTGCTCTTCACGCGGGTGCATCCGGGGAGTCACTACGTCACGGCAGTGCTGCCTGCCGCGGTCGTGTTCGGCCTCGGTCTCGCGATCACGGTCGCGCCGCTGACTGCAGCGGTCTTCGCCGCGGTCGATGCCGACGACATGGGCATCGCGTCGGGCGTCAACAACGCCGCCGCCCGCCTCGCCGGATTGCTCGCGGTCGCGGTGTTGCCGGCCGTCGTGCACCTCGACACGACACTCGCGCCATCGGTGTTGACCGACCGGGTCGCGGCTGCGATGCGCATCTGCGCCGGGTTGTGCGCGCTCGGCGGCCTCGTCGCGTGGCTCACGGTCCGCAAGATCTCGGCGGTCACCACGACCGTGCCCGCGAACGTGATCCAGCCGTGTCAGGATCCGTCCGTGGCCCACGCGGCGACGGGTTAGGGGGACGAGCAGCCGGGTCGGGGCGGTGGCGGAGCTACCGGAGGACGCCGGTGTGGCCGATCGAGTAGCGGCCCGGCTGTGGGAAGACGCACAGGCCGTGCGGCCCGGATCCGACGCGGGTCTCGTGCAGGAGCGCGCCGGTCGTGGTGTCGATCGCGTAGACGACGCCGCTGTAGCGCCCCGAGACCCAGAGCACCTTGCCGTCGGCCGAGATGCCACCCATGTCCGGTGAACTGCCGGGGATCGACCAGGTCCGCGTCACCGTGTTCGTCGCGAGGTCGAGCAACGAAATGGTCCCGGCGTTGCGGTTCGTCACGTAGAGCACCCTGGAATCGCGGCTCACGTACAACCCGTGCGCGCCCGCGCCGGTGGGAATGAAACCGGTCGACGTGAACGTGTCGCCGTCGATCGTGTAGACGCCGCCGCGGTCCATGTCGGCGACGTAGAAGACACGCCCGGTCGGATCGAGCTTCACGTCCTGCGG
>DATCCI010000318.1:0-3208 GCA_036511415.1 Acidimicrobiia bacterium | reverse complement strand
AACCCGCCCCACTCGAGCCGCGCCGCCACGCGGACTGCGAGTTCAGGGGTTCAACGCAACACCTCGTCGAGTGCTTGTGATGGTGACTTCCATCCGAGGGTTTGTCGAGGGCGTCCGTTGAGTTCGGCTGCGACGTCGTCGAGGTCGGCTTGTGTGAAGTGGGCGATCTCGGTGCGTTTGGGGAAGTACTGACGGAGCAGGCCGTTGGTGTTTTCGTTGCTGCCGCGCTGCCAGGGGCTGCGCGGGTCGCAGAAGTAGACGGGCAGCCCGGTCTTCACACTGAACCGGGCGTGGGCGGCCATCTCTTTGCCCTGGTCCCAGGTGAGCGAGCGACGCAGCTGCGCGGGGAGCTCGACGATCTTCGCCGCGAGCGCGTCCGCGACGACATCGGCGGCGTGGCCGTTGGGGAGTGCGATCAGCATTACGAAGCGGGTCTTGCGTTCGACGAGCGTCGCCAAGGCATGCATCCGTTTGCCCATGAGGAGGTCGCCTTCCCAATGGCCGGGCACCGCCCGGTCGTTGGCCTCGGCGGGACGTTCCCGAATGTTGAGCGTGCCCCGCAGCTGCCCCTGGCCGTTCATCACCGTGTGACCACGCGGTCGGCGCGTCGTGTGGCCCGATCGCAAATAGCGGGTCAGTTCCTTACGCAACGCGCCGCGCGACTGGACGAACAACGACACATAGATCGTCTCGTGCGACACGCGCATCTCCGGATCGTCAGCGAACTCGTCGACCAGCCAACCCGAAATCTGGGCCGGAGACCACCGCAACTCGAGCTTTTCCTCGACCACCGCCCGGAGCCGATGACACGACGCGAGCTTCGACGGTTTCGGCCGCAGCGCACGACGCAGAGCATCCGCATCCGAACGACACGCCCGATAGCGGCGCACACCACCATTGACCGTCACTTCCCGCGAGATCGTCGATGGTGACCGGCCCAACCGCCGCGCGATCGACCGTCGTGACTCGCCGCCGGCCAGACCCCGAGAGATCTCCTCCCGCTCGGTCAACGACAACCGCAAAGCCGAACGTCGCCGCTCCGGAACCGGCGGCCGACGCAACACGCGGATATAGCCCCAGACCGTGCGATGCGCCCGCCCGATCTCCCTGCCGATCACACGGCTCGGCAAACCTTGCGCAGCGAGCTCCGCGATCCGCCACTTCTCCAGCTCCGACAACCGTTCCACCACACACCTCCCGATCGATCCAACTCGATCGAAGATGCTGATGCGTTGATCCCCTGAGACCGCCGCCGTTCGGCGCTCGCATAACCGTCCCAGAGCGGGCAATCGGTACGCACTCGCAACGGCGAGCAAGACTGCGTTTGCTAGCCGGATGACGCGCCTCCGACCCGGCGGTTGAACGTGAGGTGGGTGACGCCGCGGGGCGTCGAGACTGCCTCCACGTCGTACTGCTGCTCCAACGCCTCCAGGCCGTCCCACAGCCGAACGCCGCGGCCGAGCAGGATCGGTACCTGCACCACGTGCAGGTGGTCGACGAGACCGGCGGCGAAGAACGCTCGAATCATGGTCGGGCCCCCGCCGATGCGGACGTCCTGACCGGCGGCTGCGTCCCGCGCCACCTCGAGTGAATCCGCTGGCGCGGCGTCGAGGAAGTGGAACGTCGTACCACCCTCCATCTCCAGCGACGGGCGCGGACGGTGGGTCAGGACGTACGTCGGCGTGTGGAACGGCGGGTTGTCGCCCCACCACCCACGCCACTCCGGGTCGTCCTGCCAGCCCGGAGGGCCGAACTTGCCCGCGCCCATGATCTCCGCACCGATCCCGGGTCCGTGCCGGTGGGCTATTGCATGATCGACACCCTCGGTGCCGCCCGACTCGCCGAGGAGTTCGCCGCGGCCGAACCGAGTGGCGAACATCCACTCGTGGAGCCGATGCCCGGCGTGACCGAACGGCGCGTCGAGGGACTGCCCCTCGCCGGTGGCGAACCCGTCGAGCGAGATCGAGAAGTTGTGGATGCGTACGCGCGTCATGCCGCTAAGTCTCCCAGACCGCGCCCGAACTGCCGATCCGCGCTCGCTCGGCCGTGACCGATACGGCAATCTGGTCGACGTGTTTGTGCTGCGCGATGCCAGTCCAGAAGACAGTGTGACGCTTGCGGACCTTCACCGGCGGAGTGCGCTGCACGCCTTCGCGCACATCTTTCCGCCCGACGCGCCAAAGCCGAAACTGGGGGACCTTGTTGCTGACTGGGAACGTCGCCTACAAATCGACGACCCACGGCGCGCGTGCTTCGTGGCCGAACATGGCGCCGCCGCGGTGGGTGTGATCGTCGCAGAGACCGATCTGCGCGAACCGTCTCGCGGGCATCTCTCGCGGCTCTACGAGGACCCCTCGTCGTGGGGCCTCGGCATCGGAACGATGCTTTACGAACGCGCGGTCGCTCAGCTTCGCGTGAACGGCTTCACGACGGCGACGCTGTGGGTGTTGGAGGGCAATGAACACGCTCGGGGCTGGTACGAGCGCCGCGGCTGGAAGCTAACCGACGATCGCGTAGTGTCGTACGCACTCGCAGGCATCGAGGACCTCGGCTATCGCCTCCTGCTGTGATTGCGACCTCGCGCGGATGCATAACTGCCGTTCGGTGCCAGGCGAGGCGAAGCTGTTAATCGCGCGTCGCTTCCACGACGACGACGGGGCCAAGGGGTCGCGGGCTTGTCGTGAGTGGGCACGGCGTCTGCGAATGGTTCGCTTGCCGAACCTGGGCTCGTTGTGGCTTCAGGCCGACTCGGGTCTGCGCCGAGATCGGGTCGCGTTCCCTTAGCCCGGTGATAGTGGAGTTCGATGCGATGTAAGTGAGCCGTGAGATGACAGTGAGTCGTGTGAGATGTGAGTGAGACGTGATTGAGGCGGAACGTCGGACCGCGGCGTCATGGGTTCTGTTTGCGCGAGCGGGTGGGCGCGTTACAAGCTGGCGCCTCGGTCGTGCGGGCGGGCCGGGCGACGGGATTACGGGGGGCACGTTGCGACCACTTCACAAAGCGGGCACGGTGTGGATGATCCTGGTGTGTGGCGTGGCGGTCGCGATGCCCGCGGCGGCGAGCGTGTCGAGCGCGCCTGCGGGCGCGCGGAGTGCGGGAGTGGCACAGCAGGAGTTCGGGGCGCCGGTTTCGGTGGCCGGAACGGCTCAGCGGGGCGGGAGCTTGCCGCCGGGTTCGCGGGTCGTCGACACAGTCGTATCGAATACG
>DATCCI010000317.1:0-4347 GCA_036511415.1 Acidimicrobiia bacterium | reverse complement strand
GAGCCGCATTCCCAGTGATCTCCCTTGAGCTTCAGCGCGCACGTCTGCGGTTGCTCGACCTTGTAGGCCACGATGTCGCCGTCCGCGAGCGCGAGCCAGAAGCCGCATCCCGCTCCGCCGGTCTGAAAGTAGGGTCCGCCGTTTTGGAGCGTCTGGCGGACATCGGTCGCGCTGCCGATGTTCAGCTGGCCGCACACGACGCTGCCGGTGCTGCGAGTGGCGATGAACGCCGCACCCGCGATCAGGAAGCCGGCCAGAAGTACGCCGACCGTGGCCCCGACGATGAGCTTGATGTCGGCGCTGCGGGTACGAGAGGAGGCCACTGCTGGTCCTTGGCTATGGTGAGCCGATGCTGCGACGCTACCGCGTCGTCATCGCCAAGCCCGGGCTGGACGGACACGATCGGGGGGCCAAAGTGATCGCACGGGCCCTGCGCGATGCAGGGTTCGAGGTCGTGTACACCGGCCTGTTCCAGACGGCCGAGCTCGTGGCGGAGGCGGCCCTGCAAGAAGACGCCGACGCCGTCGGCCTGTCCGTGTTGTCCGGCGCGCACATGACGCTCATCCCGAAGATCGTGGACGAGCTGCGCGCCCGCGACCTCGACGACGTACTCGTCTTCGCGGGCGGGATCATCCCCGAGGAGGACCGTCCCGCGTTGGCGGCGGCGGGCGTCGCGGCCGTATTCACACCGGGCGCGGCATTGGGCGAGATCGTCGACTGGCTCGAGACGGCCCTCGATTCGCAGGCTTCACTCGAACGCACTCAGGAGTAGTTCGTGGATCTCTTCGAGTATCAAGGTAAGCAGCTGTTCGCGCGCTACGGCATCCCCGTTTCCGCGGGAGGCGTCGCGGATACGGTCGACGAGGCCGTGCGCGCGGCCGACGCCGCGGGTTATCCCGTGGTGGTCAAAGCCCAGGTGCAGGTCGGCGGGCGCGGCAAGGCCGGCGGGATCAAGCTCGCGGAGAACGCCGAACAGGCCCGAACGTATGCCGGCGGCATCCTGGGCATGGACATCAAGGGGCACGTCGTGCACCGGGTGTGGATCGAGCACGCTTCGGACATCTCCGAGGAGTACTACGCGTCGTTCACGCTCGATCGCAGCGCGAAGAAGTACCTCGGCATGCTGAGCGCACAGGGCGGCGTCGAGATCGAGACCGTCGCCGAGGAGAACCCCGGTGCGATCGCGCGCCTGACGATCGATCCCGCCGAGGGGTTGAGCGAGCCGACCTGCCGGGCTTGGGTCGAGGCGGCGAAGCTGAATCCCGCGGCGACCGACGGCGCGGTCGACATTCTCTTGAAGCTGTACCACGCGTACGTCGACGGCGACGCCGACCTGGTCGAGATCAATCCCTTGATCCTCACGCCGGACGGGAAAGTGCACGCGCTCGACGCCAAGGTCTCGCTCGACGAGAACGCACGATTTCGCCATCCGGAATGGGACGAGCTGGCCGGTCTCGAGAAGACCGATGCACGCGAGCTCGAGGCGGCCGAGAAGGGGTTGCAGTACGTGGGTCTCGCGGGCAACGTCGGCGTGATCGCCAATGGCGCGGGCCTCGCGATGGCGACCTGTGACATCGTGCACGAGGTCGGTGGCCGGCCGGCGAACTTCCTCGACATCGGTGGCGGGGCCAGCGCCCAGGTGATGGCGAACGCGCTCGAGGTGATCAACAATGACCCGTCGGTGCGGTCGATCTTCATCAACATCTTCGGCGGGATCACCAAGGGCGAAGAGGTCGCGAACGGCATCGTGCAAGCCCTCGAGCAGGTTGCCATTGCGTCGCCGATCGTGATCCGTCTCGACGGAACCAACGCCGAGCAGGGCCGGGCGATCCTCTCCGCCTACGAATCGGACCGACTCGTGAGCAAACCGACGATGGTGGAGGCCGCGCGTATGGCCGTGGAGATGGCGGAGGCGCGCTCGTGAGCATCTTGGTGAACGCCGACACGAAGGTGATCGTGCAGGGCATTACCGGTGGCCAGGGCCGTTTCTACGGGCTGCGCAACCGTGCCTACGGAACGCAGGTCGTCGGCGGTGTCAGCCCGAAGAAGGCGGGCACCGATGTCGATGGCATCCCGGTGTTCGCATCGGTGGCCGCGGCTGTGCACGAGACGGGCGCGACCGCGACGATGGTGATCGTGCCCGCGGCCGGGGCCGCGAGCGCGGTACTCGAGGCGGCCGAGGCCGGCCTCGAACTGATCGTCGTGGTCACCGAGGGCATCCCGGTGCACGACGAGGCCCGCTTCTACAACCAGGTGCAGCGCGACTTCCCGTCGTCTCGGATCCTGGGACCCAACTGTCCGGGGTTGCTCACAGTCGGCGAGTGCAACATCGGGTTCATACCGGCCGAGGTCGCGCGGCCCGGTGGCCCGGTCGGCATCGTGTCCCGGTCGGGCACGCTCACGTATCAGGCGCTGAACGAGTTGGCTCAGAAGGGCATCGGCGTGACGACGTGCGTTGGTATCGGTGGTGATCCGGTGCCCGGAACGAGCTTCATCGACTGCTTGTCGCGGTTCGAAGCCGACCCCGAAACGCAGGCGGTGATCATGTTCGGAGAGATCGGCGGTTCGGCGGAAGAGGAAGCCGCCGACTTCATTCGCGCGAATATGTCGAAGCCGGTCGTCAGCTACATCGCCGGCGTGACTGCGCCCCCCGGCAAGAAGATGGGACATGCGGGAGCGATCGTCTCGGGATCGAAGGGCACCGCCCAAGCGAAGATGGAGGCCCTCGAGGCCGCGGGCGTCCGGGTCGCGACGAACCCCACTGCTGCGGGCGAATTGATGGCCGAGGTCGTGCGCGGGCTGTAGCGCGATGCGCGAGATGCGGCGACGCTCGCCGGGGTTCAGCTGGTCGAGTGTGTAGACGCCCCGACAGACGCGCTTTGCGCGACCCTTCAGGGTTTCGTAGCCGAGCGCATCGGCGAGCCGCTTGACCGGATGGCGCGAGGCGATCGCGTATCCGTTCAGGTGCAGTTCACGGTGGATCTCGACGAGGTTCATCGGGCGGCCGTTGCGAGCGAGGATCGCGACGGCGGTCGAGCGCAGATGCTTGCCCTCGAGGGGCTGGGCGTTGGGCGCGACCGGCGGGATGGGCGGCGGACCCCCACGGTGCGTCACGCGGAACCCGTGCACGATGTCCTTGGGTTCGACACGTGGCCACATGACGACGCGCATCTCGGCGAGCTGGGTACGCACATCGGCGAGCCGCTCGGAGAGCGCCCGCTGCGCGTTGTCCAGCTCCGTAGCCCGGTCGAGCAGGTCGGCGCACTCGGCGTGGAAGATCGCGAACTCCCGCGGACCGTGCGGGACGCGCCGATAGCGCGTTGGGTATCGAATGGCTGGCATAACGAGCTCCCAGTCGAGCGTGAGATTCGATCGGGGGAAGCTCCAATGCGCGTGCGGGCCGGCGCGGAACCTACCGCGCCTGTGCGACAGCTACAGCACTACCTCCGCGCGAAACCGTCTTGACGATTCTTCGCGAGAATCTCCAACACGGGTTGGTGGAGGGGCAGGGAAGGAAGGGCGGCCCGCGTCGCGACGCGCCCCGGCTCTCGGTTTTGCGGGTGGCGCCGGCGATAGGTCGAACAACCCGAGGCGCAGATCAGCTCGGCTGTTCTTGCATCCGCAGGACCGCGCCGACCAGCAATGCGATCGCCGCCAGCAACATCAAGAAGAGCCCGATCCCCTTGTCCAAGCCGGTGTCCTGGACGAGGAACGCAAGCATCATGATCGTCGCCTGGAAGCCGAGCACCAAGTGGATCTGCGTCCAACTCAGACCCAGAACTCTCTCGGGCAGCTTGACGGCCGGCGCGAACGCCGCGACCGCCACTTGCGCCGCCATGACGGCACCGAGAAGCGCGGGAATCGTCGCGATCAGGAAGTATCCGCTGCTCCACGCGCTGAAGGACGCCGACCCGCCGCCGACTCGGATGCCGCTGATGACGATCGACGACCCGGACGTCTTGTGGAACGCGAAGAACGAGGCGATCAGCATCACCGCGCCCGCGATCAGGATGACGAGGTTCGCGGTCGAGAGCTTGAGCTTGTCCATGACGTCTTCCCCTCAGCCGATCGCGCCGGTGCTGCGTTCGCGCTGGAGCATCACGGCTCCGACCACGAGCGCGATCCCGCCGAGAATCTCGAACCACTCGCCGACTTGCTTGTCTCCGTAGTCGGTGAGGAGCCAACCGATCGCCATGAGCCCAGCCATGATGCCGAGCGCCAGGTGGACCTGCTCCCAAGAGAAGCCGAGCACCGCGTCGGGGAGCTTGACTCCCGCGAACTTGGTGAGCGCGATCTGGAGCCCCATCACCAGGCCGTACACCGGCAAAAGGGTGGCGATCGGGAAGA
>DATCCI010000316.1:0-4725 GCA_036511415.1 Acidimicrobiia bacterium | reverse complement strand
ATCACGGCTCTCGTGTGTGAGCTCCCGGATGAGACGCTCGAGCTTGTTGCGCCGGCGACACCCGAGTGGCGGGTTCGCGATGTTGTGGCCCACCTTACGGGCGGCACCGCTGACATCGTCTCCGGAAACCTCGCCGATGTGGCAAGCGATGAGTGGACTGCCGCTCAGGTCGAGGCGCGCAGGGACCTTCCGATCGGCGAGGTGCTCGACGAGTGGGCACGTTGCAGTGCGATCGTCGAGCCGATGATCGCGAAGTTCGACCCGCTGATGCGGGCGATGCTGTTGACTGACGCGGTCACCCATGAGCATGACCTGCGCGGTGCGCTCGGCGTTCCCGGCGAGCGCGACTCCGACGCGATCGGCTACGCGTTTCGCGGCGTTTCCGGCGGCATCGGCGCGCAACGCGGCGATACCGGAGCGTTGCGGATCCTGCACGACGCTGGTGTAAGCGTTGTCGGTGCCGGCGAACCAACCGCGACGGTGCAGACGACGCGTTTCGAGATCGTGCGGGCGAGCGTCGGGCGCCGTTCCTACGGCCAGATCGCGGCGTGGGACTGGGAGGGCGACTCTCGACCGGAGAGCGTGGTGCTCGCACGCTTCGCTCCACCGCGCGTCACCCCGCTCAAAGAGTAGATCGACCCTCGGATCGAGCGCCCTTCATAACGTCCCATTTTGCGCGTCCCATAGTCGCGGGCGCCTCGTGTCCCAGTACGCCGGGTAGATGGCGTTCGCGATCGTGGGTGAGCGGGCGCGAGACCGCCGGAGTTCCTCGAACCGCGAGGGTGGCGCTACAGCATGGTGGGTGGGCCCGGGTCCGATCTTCCTTGACATCTCGCTTGGATCCAAATAGCTTGATATCAAGCTACTGTACTTCTAACGGGGAGGGTTCTTATGGCAGGTCCGATCGATGCGGTCGTCGCGATCCACAATGCATTCCGCCAGGACATGAGCTTGATCGACGCCGCTGCGCTGGACTCGGCGCGGGGGAAGCCGGGCCTAGAGGCCACGGTCGAGCGGTTCCGCTTCTTCAACGAAGTGCTGGAATGGCACGCGCACGGCGAGGAACTCGCGATCTTCCCAGCACTCGAAGCGGTCGCACCGTCGGTCGCGGAGGCCTACGAAAAGGACCACCGGGCCCTCGACGCTGCGTTCCTCGCGTTGAACAACGCCGTGTCCGCACGCGACGCGTTGGAGACGGCCCGGGCGACCGCCGCGTTCAAGTACTACCTCGACGTACATCTGATGAAGGAAGACACGCACCTGTACCGGCTGATCAAAGAGCGGGTCGCGGTGCCGGACCAGGGTCAGGCGGTCGGGGTGATGGCCTCAACCGTGCCCCAGGACCGCTTCCCCGAGCTGGTCGCGTGGATGTTCCCGCTGCTCGGCAACGACGACCGCGAGAACATGACCCGCATCTGGCAGATGGTCATGCCCGCCGACGCGTTCGCGGGCGCGACCGCGCTCGTCGAACAAGCGATCGGCGACGAGTGGGCCGAACTCGCTCGGCGTATCCCCGAACTGGCAGGTGCCCACTGAACCCGCCCCGACCCACCAAGACCCGCACCCCCGAACCGCTCATCCGGGTCGGTGAAGACTTCGAAGACGAGTATCCGGGCGCGAGCGCGCTCGCGACCGAGTGCTACGCCAACGTCTACCGGGCCGCGGACCTGCTCATGGGGCTCCACAACCGCCAGACTCTTGACAGCTATCAGCTTTCGCCGAGCGGCAGGCAGATTCTCGCGGTCGTCGAAGGTGCCGGCGAGCCACTCGAACCGAGCGTCATCGCCGAGCGGCTCCTCATTACGACCGGCTCGGTGACGTCACTGCTCGACAACCTCGAAAAACGCAAACTGACACGCCGCTTGCCCCACCCCCAAGACCGCCGCAAACTCCTCGTCGACATCACACCCGCGGCTCAGACGATCGTCGATGAACTGCTCCCATCCCTGCACGCACGCGAACGCGACCTGATGTCCGCGGCGCTGTCCACCACCGAACAACGAGAGCTCCTGCGACTCATCGCCAAGGTCGAACACGCCGCACTCAACGCCCAGTCGACGCCGGCCCCACACGCTGCTGCCCGTCGCCGAGCGAAGCACCCCAAGCGCGACACCACGAAAGGATCGCGGGAATGACTGCCACCGTGCCCACAACAACCACTGAAACGACCACACCACACTGGCGGGGCATCAACCACCTCGCGCTCATCACGACCGACATGGACGCGACCGTCCGCTTCTACCACGGCACACTCGGTGCCCGACTCGTCGCCACCCTCGGCACGCCCGAGTTCCGTCACTACTTCTTCGAGTTCGGCCCGCACTGCACCGTTGCATTCTTCGAATACACCAACACACCAACCGAACCATTCAAAAAGGCGGCCGGCACGCCCGACCCGCGCGCCGCGCAGTTCGACCACCTCGCACTCAACCTCCCCGACGAAGACGCGCTCATCGCCCTGCAACACCGCCTGAAAACCGCAGAGTGCGACGTCACCGACATCGTCGACCACAGCAGCGTCCGCTCCGTCTACTTCACCGACCCCAACGGCATCGCGCTCGAAGCCTCATGGTGGGTCCACGACCCCACCAGCCAAGCCGCCAACTACAACAACCCCCAGCACTACGCCGACCCCAACCCCGTCCCCGCCGTCATCGAGCTCCAGACCACGGGCACCCTCACCCACGTCCTCAGCACCCATCCCGCCTAACCGACGCCACGCGCCCCGGCCCGCAGTCGCGCACCCCGAAATAACGCCCCACTTCGCGCGCCCCATAATCGCGGCCAGCCACGGTCCTAGAACGCCGGCACCGGGGCGTTCGCGATCTGTAGCGATTGGCCGCTTTGGAGTGGGTCGTTATCGGAGCCGGGTGTGTGCTCGAGCGGAAGCCTGTCCGTTGTCGTCCGCGCTGAGTTGTGCCTTCACGATGGTGAGCGGCGGCCTCAGTGCGGGTCTCGCCACATGGCCCACACGACTGGGCCGTGGGGTACGTGGATTTCTTCGGTGACCTGAAACCCGTGCCTCGTGTAGAAGGGGATGTTGCGCTCCTTCGATGATTCCAAGTACACGCGCTCGCCTTCGCGGTCGCAGCGTTCGAAAACGGGGGTCATGATCGCCGAGCCCGCGCCGTGACCCTGCCATTCGGACTGGGTCCCGAGCATTTGCAGGTACCAATGGCGGTCCTTTGGGTGATGGCTCGCGAAGTACAGCAGGCCACGGGCGCATCTCGTGATGCGTAATCCCACCAGACGGGTCGTTGTGAGTCCCAGCCGCGCGTCCGTATACCAACCCATCGGGAAGGTGCCCGGCGGGTTCCAGATCGCGACGCACCGCTCCTCGTCCGTTGTGTACACCTCGCCGAAAGGGAGCGACGCGCGCAGCAACGAGCGAAAGAAGGCCGGAAGTCGGCGGCGGCGCGCCTCGACATTTGGGAACAGCCACATTGTGAGCGGATCGTCATCGAACGCGCTCGTTAACGTCGCCGCGAGCGAGTCGACATCCGCGGCTTGCGCCGTTCGGACTCCGTGAGCCACCACGTCCGCGACGTTACAGGGCCGAATCTGGGTGGCGTCCGAAGCCGCGGCGCCCGATCACAAGCTTAGCCGAGTGTCCCCGAACGCGCGTCCCCGAACATCGACGTTGATCTATCCCAGTTCCTCGGCCGGGCTGGGTGGTTCGCAAGGCGAAATCGAATCGGTCGTGCGTTTCGGGCAACAATGCGGTCGTGCGCGACCTTGACCTCACGGATGCTCGGATCTTCAAGCAGGGATTCCCACACGACGTGTTCACGACCTTGCGACGCGAGGCGCCGGTCTATTGGCAGGTGTTCCCGTCTGACTTTCGTGGTGAGCACGATCCGGGCTTTTGGGTGCTGTCGCGTTATGACGACGTGCAAGGGGACTGTTGCATTGGCGCAGAGCCCGGGTGGGCGGTGAGGGTGGATGGATGAGATCTCGCCGCTGTCGTCCGACGCCTGTGTTCCCGAGTTCGGCGTTCGCTGGGTTCCGGTTTCCTCCGGAGGTGATCGTCCTCGCGGTGCGCTGGTACCTGCGGTACGGACTCTCGTACCGCGACCTCGAAGAGCTCCTTCTCGAGCGTGGGATCGAGGTCGATCACGTCACGGCGTTCCGGTGGGTGCAGCGCGTCACGCCGCTCCTCGCGGACGCGGCTCGGCCGTGCCGGCATGTGGTGGGCGACTGTTGGTTCGTAGACGAGACGTACGTGAAGGTCGCCGGGAGATGGCGGTACGTGTACCGGGCGATCGACCAGTACGGCCAGGTCGTCGACGTTTACGTTTCATCCAAGCGCGACATCCGTGCCGCGCGACGGTTCTTTACCACGTCGCTTCGGGCGCACGGCGAGCCGACTGAGGTAGTCACCGACCGGGCTCCCGCGTTACGAGCTGTGATCGATGAGCTCATACCTGCGGCGTTCCATAACGTCGAGCAATACGCGAACAATCGGATCGAAGCGGATCACGGCCGGCTCAAGGCGCGACTGCGACCGATGCGTGGACTCAAACGTGACCGCACCGCCCGCGTGATCATGCGTGGTCACGCGTTCATGCAGAACCTGCGGCGCGGCCACTACGAACTCGGTGTCGATGCTCGTCCCCTTCGTCGCGTCGCGGCCGCGTTCACCGAGCTCGCGAGCACCGTCTGAATACGAAACGAGACGGCCACCCGGTCACGCGCGGCGCCGTGCTGCTCAACGCAACAGCGCCC
>DATCCI010000315.1:0-2741 GCA_036511415.1 Acidimicrobiia bacterium | reverse complement strand
AAGGGCGCGACCGGCAAAACCGCCGCCGCCGCGACATCGGATGCGAGCGCGGGCGGTCAGTTGAGCGACGCGACGCCCGACCAGGGTCTCGTGGTGGCGAGCGGGCCGATCTCGGTACCGCCGCCCCGGGATCCGCTGCCGTTGCTGCTCTATGCCGTAGCCGCCGTGGTGGCGCTCCTCGCGGTCTTCGGACCTCCGGCGCTGTTCTTGCAACTCCGAAGGCGACGATCGCCGGGGCCACCAGCGCCTACCGAGTGACTACGAAGCGGCGGCCGCCGCGCGTTCGTAGCGATAGCCGACGCCGCGCACGGTAACGATGCGCTTCGGATTCGCGGGATCGATCTCGATCTTCGACCGCAAACGCTTCACGTGCACGTCGAGCGTCTTGGTGTCCCCGAAATAGTTCGGGCCCCAGATGCGGTCGATGAGCACGTCTCTCGTCAGGACGCGTCCCGCGTTCGTGAGCAGGAGCTCGAGCAGCTCGAACTCCTTGAGCGGGAAGGCCAACGGCACTCCGCGCACGAACACCTCGTGGCGCGCGGCGTCGAGGCGGACGTCGCCGATCTCGATCACGTCGGCCGGATCGGCCTCTTGTTCGCCGACCGGGATTCTCCTCAGGGCGGCGCGCACGCGCGCGATCAGCTCCCGCAGCCGGAACGGCTTCGTCACGTAGTCGTCGGCGCCGACCTCCAAGCCGACGACCGCATCGATCTCGGCGTTGCGGGCGGTCACCATGATGATCGGTACACGCGATCGCGCGCGCAGCTCGCGGCACACGTCGATGCCCGAGATCTTGGGGAGCATCACGTCGAGCAGCACGAGCGCGGGACGCGATGCGTCGAAACGCTCGATCGCCTCGGGGCCGTCAGCCGCGGTCTCCACGAGGAAACCCTCGCGTTGCAGAGCAACTGCGAGCGCGTCTCGGTACGACTGCTCGTCGTCGACCACGAGAATCAGGGGCGGGTCGGCCATCGGTCCTCCGTCGGTATCGTTTCGGCGATGCCGCGCGCCGTTCCGTTCGCGATCGTGCCGTTCGCGATCGTGCCGTTCGCGAATGGGCCGTTCGCGAGCGGAATGTGCAAAGTGAACGTCGATCCTTCGCCCTCGCGCGACTGCACGGTCACCTCGCCACCGTGTGCCTGGGCGACGTGGCGCACGATCGCGAGCCCGAGCCCCGTGCCGCCGGTGTCGCGGCTGCGCGCCCGGTCGACCCGATAGAAGCGCTCCCAGATGCGCTCGATGTCGCGCGTCGGTATGCCGATGCCGTGGTCGCGCACCACGAAGGCGATCCGGTCGTCGGCGACGCAGGCGCCGATCTCGATCGGTTGGCTCGGGCCGGAATACTTGATGGCGTTGTCGACGAGGTTGACCAGGGCGCTGCGCATCTGGCGGGGGTCGCAGAAGATCTCGAGGTCGGGTGGTTCGGGCCGGACCAGCAGCGGAACCTCGGCCGCGTCGGCCGCCGCCTGCACCAGGTCGACGCATTCCGATACGAGGAGCCGGATCGGCATCGGCGCGCGGGTCGGCGCTTCCTGAGCCTCGATCGTGCTGAGATCGAGCAGGTCGTCGACGATGCGCGCCAGCCGGTCGGCCTCGCGCACGACCCGGTCGGCGAGCCGCTGCACCACCACGACGTCGTCGGTCGCGGCCATAGTCTCGGCGAGCAGGCCGAGCGCGCCGATCGGTGTCTTGAGCTCGTGACTGACGTTCGCGACGAAGTCGCGCCGGACGCTTTCGACCCGCCGCGACTCCGAGATGTCGCGGGTGAACGCGACAGCGCCCACGATCTCGCCGTCGCGGCGCAAGGGAAAAGCGCGCAGCTGCAGCACTTGGCGGGGCGGGCCGTAGAGCTGGAGCTCCCGTTCGGAGCTGTGGCCGGTCAAGGCCTCCTGCACGAGCTCTGCGATCGCCTCCTCGGCGAGCACTTCGCCCGTACGCGCGCCGGCGAAGCGCCGCGCCACCGAGTTGCGCACGACCTCACGGCCGATGCGGTCGACGACGACGATCGCATCGCTCGACTCGTCGAGGGCCGCCAGCAACCAGTGCTGCACCGCCTCCGACTGCAGCACCCGATCCTCGGCCTCGCGGCGCCCCTCGGCGATCGCTTCCACCAGCGAGAGATCCGCGGGAACGTCGACCGCGCCGCGCGCACCGGCCAGCTCGCGCCTGGTCGAAGCCAGTTCGCGCGCAATGAGCGCCACCACGACCCACCCGACCAAACCGAACGCGACGACGATGAATGCCGTCACGACCGCGGCCAGGCGAGCCGATTCAACCGAATCGACCCGTGATGTAACCCTCGGTACGCGCGTCGGAGGGGTTGGTGAAGATCTGGTCGGTGGCGTCGTACTCGACGAGCCGACCGACGCGACGATCGTGCTCGTCGACTTCGGCCGTCATGAACGCGGTCATGTCGGAGACCCGCGCCGCCTGCTGCATGTTGTGGGTGACGATCACGATCGTGTAGTCGCGCTTGAGATCGGCCATGAGGTCTTCGATGCGAGACGTCGCGATCGGGTCGAGCGCCGAACAGGGCTCGTCCATGAGGATCACTTCGGGTTGCACCGCGAGACAGCGCGCGATGCACAGACGCTGCTGCTGTCCGCCCGAGAGCGTGAACGCCGACTTCTTCAGCTTGGCCTTGACCTCGTCCCAGAGCGCGGCGTTGACGAGTGCTTCCTCGACGATCTCGTCGAGGCCCTTGCGCCGACCCGTGATGTAACCCTCGGTACGCGCGTCGG
>DATCCI010000314.1:0-2663 GCA_036511415.1 Acidimicrobiia bacterium | reverse complement strand
GCACGCCCGCCGCGACCGCGATGGCCTTCGCGACGCTCGAAGCGCTCGCCGGGCCGGGCCGCGTGATCGCAGGTCTCGGTCTGTCGGGCCCGCAGATCGTCGAGGGATGGTACGGCCAGCCCTGGGCGAGACCGATCGCGCGCACGCGCGACTACGTCGCCATCATGCGCAAGGTCTTCCGGCGCGAGGGGCCGGTCGAGCATGCGGGCCGCGCCATCACGCTGCCGTACGCCGGGCCCGACGCGACCGGTCTGGGCAAGCCGTTGCGGTCGATCCTGCACCCGAACCCGGCGCTCCCGATCTACCTCGCGGCGGGCGGTCCCGCGAATGTCGCGCTCGCCGCCGAGGTCGCCGACGGCTGGATCCCGATGGGCCTCTCCCCCGCCAACGCGTCCGAGTTTCGCGCCACCCTGCAGAAGGGCGCGGCGCGCTCGGGGCGACTGCTCGACACGCTCGCCATCCACGCGTCGACCACGGTGCGCCTGACCGACGACGTCGCCGGCACGATCGCAAAGATGAAACCGCGTGTCGCCCTCTACGTCGGCGGTATGGGTGCGCGTGATCGCAACTTCCACAAGGACGCAATGGTGCGGCGCGGCTACGCGGACGCGGCCGAACGGATCCAGGAGCTCTTCCTCGCGGGCCGGCGCGACGACGCGACGTCGGCAGTCCCCGATGAGTACGTCGACGAGGGCGCACTGCTCGGCTCCCCCGACCGCATCGCGAAGCGATTCGTGCCGTGGACCGAATGCGGTGTCACCGGCCTGACCATCCACGCCGATCAGGACGAGGCGATCGAGCTCATGGCCCTCATGGCCGCCCCGTCGAGACAAGGGAGCACGACGTGACGAATGCATCGACATACGAATTCATCGCGGTCGACGACCCGGCGGACCTCGTGCGCCGCATCACCCTGAACCGCCCCGAGAAGCGCAACGCGATCAACAACGGCATGCGAGCCGAGCTGTTCGCGGCGCTCGAGGACGCCGACGTCGACGACGCGGTGCACGTCACGATCGTGCGCGGCGCCGGCCAGTGCTTTTCTTCGGGCTACGACTTGAAGCGCGCCGCCGACGACGAGCGCCCGTACTACACGGCCGGCGGCGACGGCAGCTGGTCGCGGCACGTCACCGAAGGTTGGGTGCACATCTGGGATCTCGCCAAGCCCGTGATCGCGCAGGTTCACGGATACGCGATGGCGGGCGGCACCGAGCTCGTGGCCGCGTGCGACCTCGTGTACGTCGCGCACGACGCGACATTCAGCTATCCCGTGGTACGCGTCATCAGCCCGCCCGACTTCCAGTACCACCCCTGGCTCGTCGGCATGCGCAACGCGATGGAGCTCGTGCTCACCGGCGATCCGGTCACGGGCGACGACGCGGTCCGCATGGGGCTCGCGAACCGTGCGTTCGGCGCCGAGGAGCTCGACGCCCGCGTCGTCGCGATCGCCGAGCGGATCGCGGGGGTGCCGGCGGAGCTGTTGCAGATCAACAAGCGCAGCGTGCACCGCGCGATGGAGATCATGGGCATACGCACCGGCCTGCGAGCCGGATCCGAGCTCCAGGGCCTGGCGAGCAAGCTGCCGGCAGTACAAGCGTTGCTCGCGGGCGACGCGGTCGCGAGCGTGAAGCACGCCACCGGACGATGACCGCCACGACGAGCGAGGCCCGGTGAGCGATCCGACCAACCGGCACGAGTGGGAACCGATCCTCTCGCAACTCGAACGGCGCCGGGCGTCGAGTCGCGCCATGGGAGGCGACGAGCGCGTCGCCCGGCACCACGAGCGCGGCAAGCTCGACGCCCGCCAGCGGATCGCCGCGTTGTTCGACCCCGGCACCTTCGCGGAGCTCGGCGCATTCACCGGTGCACCCGACACACCCGCGGATGCGCTCGTCGCGGGGCTCGGTCGGATCGACGGGCGTCCCGCGTTGGCGGGGGTCGAGGACTTCACGGTGCTCGGCGGCTCGATCGGAGTCGGCGCGGCCGACAAGCGCTACCGGCTCGCCCAGCTCGCACGCCAGGAACGGGTGCCGTTGGTATTCATGCTCGAGGGGGCCGGCCACCGGTTGACGAACAAGCCGAGCGGGCGCAAACCGAACGACCTCCAGGCGCTGGCCGAGCTGTCGGGCATCGTGCCGATGGTGTGCCTGGTGCTCGGCCCGTCGGCCGGGCACGGCGCCCTCACCGCACCGCTGTCGGATTTCGTCGTCATGACGCCCGACTCGCAGCTCTTCAGCGCCGGCCCGCCGCTCGTCAAGGACGCGATCGGCGAAGACGTGACGAAAGAGGAGCTCGGCGGGCCGCAGGTGCACGTCGAGACGTCGGGCGTCGCCCACAACCTGGCCGCCGACGATGCGGACGCGATCGCCACCGCGCGTCGCTACCTCTCGTACTTCCCGGCGAACGCGTGGGCGGCACCGCCGCCGGCAGCGGTGGGAGCGCCCGACACCGGTCCGCGCCGGCTCGACGACCTCCTCGATCTCATTCCACCCAACCCGCGCCAGCCGTACTCGATGCGGGCGGTCGTCGAGCGCCTCGTCGACGCGGGGTCCCACTTCGAGGTACAGCCGCACTACGGCGCGGCGATCGTCACCGCGCTCGCCCGCCTCGGCGGCCGGAGTGTCGCGATCGTGGCCAACGATCCGACCGTGCGCGCCGGCACT
>DATCCI010000313.1:0-4923 GCA_036511415.1 Acidimicrobiia bacterium | reverse complement strand
TTCGGCGTGGTCGTCGCCGGAGTGGCCGGCACCCTGGTCGCGACGTTCCGCTACGGCATGGGACTCACACCGGATTCGGTGACCTACGTCAACGGGGCGCGCAGCCTCGCCTCGGGGGCCGGTTACACGGCCGGCGGTCGCGCCATCACCGATTTTCCTCCCGGCTATTCCTGGGTGCTCTCGTTGGGGGAGCACGCGGGCATCCACGCGGTCGACGCGGCCCGAGGGCTGAGCGCGGTGGCGTTGGCCGCCACGATCGTTCTCGGCTACGTGATCTTGTGCCGCCACGTCCGCTCCGAGGGTGTGCGCGTGGCCGCGACGGTGAGCATCGGATGTTCGGCCGTGCTGCTCGAGATCTACGAGAAGGCACTCAGCGAGCACCTGTTCCTCCCGGTGCTGTTGGCGTTCGTGCTGGTCGCCGAGGAAGTCCTGACCCGTCCCCGTCACGGCGTACTGGCCGGCGCGATGGTTCTGCTGGCGTGGGTCGCGTTCTACCTGCGGTACGCGGGTGTCGTGCTGATCGCAGTGGGCACGCTCGTCGTCCTCGTCGCAGCTTGGCGGCGCGGCCCGTGGTCGGCTTGTGCTCGCGCGGCGGGGTTCGCGATCTCCGCGTTGAGCGTCCCGCTCGTCTGGATGGTCCGCAACCTCCAGGCTGGGAGCGGGGCGCTCGGTCCCCGCGCCGGCGCGTCGGCATCGATCTTCACGAACGTCTCCCGAGCAGCCAACGAGCTCTCGACGTGGGTAGCGACCGACGCGACCCCGTCCATCCTGCGCCGCGCGGTGCTCGTGGTGGTGTTCGGCGCGGTCGTGGCGGGAGTGGTCGCGCTGGTGGGCGCGGACGGCTGGTCGACGCGCGAGGCGCGATCGCTGCTGCCGCTCGCGGCGCTCGTCGTGATCTACGTCGTGTATCTCGTCGGGTCGGCATCCGTGGTCGCGTTCGCGGCGATCAATACGCGGCTCCTGGTGCCGGTCTTCGTGCCCGTCGTGGCGTTGGCGGCGTGGTTCGTCGAGCGACTCCGCGTGATCGTGGGGCGCGAGTCGGTTCGGCGAGCGATCACTGCGGTCGCGGTCGCGTGGGTGGGGATCAGCGTCGTTTGGTTCGGGGCCCGCGCGGTCGACTCGGCGCAACATGGCGCGGGCGGATATGCGAGTCCGCGCTGGCACGATTCGCAGCTCATGCGCGAAGTTCCGCACCTGAACCTTGCGATACTGACGTACAGCAACGACGCGCCGGCGATCAGCTTGTTCACGGGGTTGCACGTTCGAGCGAGCATCGAGAAGACGCACTTCCAGTCGGCCGACCAAACCGGCGCGCTTCCGGCTTTCGTGCGACTCGTCCAATGCCGGCACAAGGTCCAGCTCGTGTGGTTCGTGCCCAACCCTCGGCCCTACATGTACGACCCCGCGCAGTTGCGAACGAAGTTGCGGCTCACCCCGGTCGTGACCAAGCCCGATGGCGTCATCTATGACGTCACGCCGCGTCAGCCGTCGAATGCCGCGTGCGGCTGATCCCGGCGGCGGGGACCCGGGATCGTCGACCGGGGTCGTCGAGTTGTCTCAGAGCTTCAGTTCGCTGCCGTCGAAGTGCAGGAACTTCCCGGCGTCAGCCGGTGTGAGATCGCGGACGCGATCGCGCATCTGCGACACGCTCTCCGACGGCGACATCGGCGCGTGGACGCCGCCGATCCCGGTTCGCACGTGGCCGGGATTGAGGATCGCGACGATCACTCCCTCGGGCGCGAGGTCGAGGGCGAGAGCTCGCGCCGCGGAATTCAGCGCGGCCTTGCTCGACGCATAGATGTAGGAGCTCGCGGGTCGCGCCTCGCGCGGCAAGCCGGCCCGGCTCGACACGAAGACGATCTTCCTCCCGTCGCTGCGCGCAACGTTCCTCCAGAGGCCGAGCGCGACGCGCATGCTTCCGAGGAGGTTGATCTCGAGTGCGACCCGCCACGCGGACCAGTCGACATCGGCGAACCGCGATCGATTTCCGCCGAACACCGCCGCGTTGCAGATCAGCACGTCGATCGGCCGGTCTCCGATCTCGGCGACCAACCCGTCGAAGTCGCGCTCCGAGGCGACGTCGAGGCGCTTGATGGCGACCGCGCCCGGCACCGCGCGCAGCTCGTCGGCACGCTCGGGATCCCGACAGGTCGCGGTGACGTCGTAGTCGTCAGCGGCGTACTGGCGAACCAGCTCGAGTCCGATGCCGCGGCTCGACCCGGTGATCAGCACGTGTGCTCGCACCACGACCTCCTCGACCGGTTCAACCCGAAGCGCGCTCCGGGTCCCAGCAGGAAAGGTCGCGACCGATCATCTCCTCCAACTTGCGGATGTCGTCCGCGAAGAAGGTCTCGTAGAGCTCGCGGCGCTGGGCCAAGGTGAGCTTGCGCGCGGCGTGCACGGCGCCCGACGGCCGCTGTTGGTAGCTGAAGCGGACGCGCTCGAGCTCGGGGGGGAAGACGTCGGGTTGCGCTCCCACATGGCGCACTGCGCGGTCGTAGACGCCCCGGGGATCGTCGTCGGCGTCGTCGTGGAGCAAGACGAGCAGGCGGTCTCCGAATCGCGCCTGGAAGGGTTCGAGGCTGGCCGCGTACCAACCGCCGGCGACGATGCCGAGCCGCTCACGTTCGGGTGGGGACGCGTGCACGAACTCGAGCAGGTCGGTGTCGGGCGGAAGCGCCTTGCCCTCGATGTGGTGGATCAGCGCCGATTGCGCCCGGTCGACGGGATTGCGGAGAATCGCGATGAGACGCACGTCCGGGAGCGTCTCGTGGATCCGCTCGGCCATGACGACCGGCTGGTGTCGCCAGAACATGTAGCCGGGCGTGGCCTCACCGACGAAGGACTCGCCCTCCCAGCCCTCGAATTGCTGCCGATACCAGGTTGTGCCCTGGTCCTGGAAGTGCTTGGCGCTGTTGAAGAACTCGATCTCCCGGCCGGCCGTGAAGATGCCGGGGTGGAGCCCGAGGTTGAGTCGCAGCCATCGGGTTGCGCTCTTTTGTGCGCCGATGATCAGAAACGTGGGAAGTGGCAGCTCGCGCTCGCCCATTCGCCAGGCTCCTTTGGGTCTACCGTCGAAGAGCAAAGAACCATATCTTGCCCGGTGATGGACTTCCTTCGGCCTTTGGCATCGCGTGCCCTGTTCTCTCTACGCTGTAGGCCCGGGACGGAGCGAGGCAAATCTTGGGACCGGGCGCGACGATCCGGACGACGGGCGGGGGGAAATTGACGGAGGGCCGGCTGGTCGTTCCCGAACGACTGGTCATCGACGAGGTCGCCCGCGAGCGGCTGACCCGCCAGCTCGACCGCCAACCGGCGGAGGTCAAGGGCGTCGCGGCCGAGGTGGGCGAGCTCCCGCCCGGCGCGAGCTACCGGGTCGAGGCGGAGTGGCGCTCACTCGAACCGCCTTCGGCATGCGTTGCGTCGACCGCGGCAGTCCGCGGCGCGGTCCTCCTGCGGCCGAACGTCCGCTTCGAGGTGAGCGACGGACTCGTGGGAGTGGACGGCGCGTTCGTCATCGATCGCGGCGCTCATGTGCACGATCCGTGGACGTCCCTCGGGCCGTTGTTGCCCGCTTCGGAAAGGGGCCGGCCGCCCTTCCCGCGGCGGCCGGTCGTGGTCTTCGCCGCCACCGAGGTCGACGCCGCCGTCGCCGACTGGGCCCGGCGCATGGTGAACCGGCTGGTTCGGCGCGAAGTCGAGGGACGGCTGGCCCTTGCGGCGGCCGACGACGGGCTCCACCTCACTCGCCCTTGCCTATCCGGAGCGGAGTCGATCCGTGCCCTTGCTCCCGACGTGATCGTCACCCTCGACGGCGGGGCGGCCGCGTCCGCCGCGGACTGGTGCGGCGGCGACCGCTCGACGGTCGTCATCGAGCTCGTCGACGAGCCCGCGATCACCGAGCGGCTCGTCTCGTGGCAGATCGAACAGGCCCGGGGCCGGGTGCGTGCGCAGATCAGCGCGCGGGTCGGTGCTCCGAGCCTGGCGCGCCTCGTCGGGCGATTGTGCGCCGGGCCGCAACCGGGGCCGCCGACGGACGCGGCCGCCGACGTCGCCGCGTCGCGACAAGTCGTTCGCGAGAACTGGGGCGCGCCCGCCGCCTCCCGCCCGACGTGTGTGGTCGTCACCGGCACGCCGAGCCCGGCCGCCGCGGCGCGCCTCGTTGGCCTCGTCGATCAACTCGAGGCTACGGGAGCCGGGGTCGCGCACGTATCGGTCGAGCAGGGAATTCCTCCGGGGGCGCGCACGGCGACACTGGTGGTACTCGTGGGCGTTCCCGGGTCGGCGGCGGTGACCGAGCTGCTCGAGCAGCGCGCCGCGGCGCGCCGTGCGACGGTGCTCGATGTCGATCCGTCGGCCGTCCGGGCGGGCATTGGCGAGCCGAACGCGCCTGCGGTCTCGGCGCCACTGGCGCAGCTCGCGATCGACTGCGGCTACGTGCTGACGTCGACGGAAGCCGTCCGGGCCGCGCTGGGCGAATTGCCCGTTCGCTCGCTGGTGGTTCCGGCGATGCTGACGCGGGTGCGTGCGTCGGAGCTGCGAAACGCGAGCTTCGCGCCGGAACCACGCGAGGGCGCGGCTATGGGCTGGTACGTCGGCTCAGCCGGTGAGACCGTGGGGGACTACCTCGATGCCGTTGCCGAGGGGATCGCGAAGGTGCTCGCCGATCGGGCCGACCTGCGCGTCGACGTCGTCGGAGACGACGACTGCCTTCCGGCCGCGCTGCGGCGCCACCCGCGGGTTTCGGTGAGCTCGTCGCCGCCCGACCCGCAGACACTCGCGGGATGGGACATCCATGTGTGGACGCCGCGCATCGTCTGCGGAGAGCTCGTCGACGACCTCGGGAAGTTGATCGAGGCGAGCTTCGCCGGGGTCCCGAGCGTGCTGCCGTTGCCGGCCCGTCGCGCCATGGGTGGCGCCGCC
>DATCCI010000312.1:0-3722 GCA_036511415.1 Acidimicrobiia bacterium | reverse complement strand
TGACCCGAGTGCTGGCCGGTATCCCCTACGCCCACGTCGAAGCGGCCGGACGGAAGTTCGCGACCCGGCTCACACGAAATGCAGTGACGGCCGAAGGCCGCGAACGGATCGCGTGGCACCGGCGCGAAGGGCACGAGGTCGTAATCGTCTCCGCGTCACTCGATGTATACCTCGACGACGTCGCGCAGGAGCTGGGGGTCGCGCACGTGTTGTGCACGAGTCTCGTGTCCGACGAACGCGGGAGTTGCACCGGCGAGCTGCGGGGCGCGAATTGTCGCGGCGTCGAGAAGGCGACGAGGTTGCGCGCGTACATCGATGACGACGACGTCGAGTTGTGGGCATACGGCAACAGCCGTGGTGACGACGAGATGCTCGCCCTCGCGCACCATCCCGTGAGAGTTCGGCGAGGCAGGATGCGCCGGCCGGAGCCGGGCGGGGCCTAAACGGGGGTCAATCGACCCGCGATGCCGACCGCCCGGCCGAACACCCTCCCGGCCGCGTCACCGAGGTCGGGCGCGTCACCGAACGCCGTCAGCCGGCCGTCTTCTCGCAACATGACGTAGCCCCTGCCCGTCGTCGACGGCAGCATCGCGGAGTACGGCGACGACGACGGCACGCTCGCGCCCGATCCGTCGAACGGCGCTCGTCCGAATGCAAAGATGCCGCCGTCGCGAGCGATCATCCAGTAGCCGTCGCCTCTCGGCAGCGCGGCCATCGACACGACCGGCTGGTTGAGCCGGATGCTGCCGGTCGAACCGAAGAACCGGGCGTCGCCGTAGCTGAAGATCCCGCCGTCGCGGGCGTAGAGCCAGTAGCCGTTTCCCGTGCGCGTCGGGGTCATGCCCAGCACCGGCGCGTTCAGGCGCATCCCACCCGTCGAACCGAAGAACCGCGCGTCGCCGAAGCAGAAGACGCCGCCGTCGCCGCCGACCAGCCAGTAGCCGTGACCCGACGGGGTTGGCGCCATCCCGACCATCGGCGCGTCGAGGGGTTGGCCGTGCATCGTGCCGTGGAACCCGGCCGCGCCGAACGCGTAGACGCTGCCGTCGATCCCGAACAACCAGTAGCCCAGCCCGGACGGGTGGGCAGCGATGCCGGCGACCGGACTCGAGAGCGCGAAGCTCAACGCGGTCGCGCCGACCACTCCGCCGAACGACAACACCTCCCCGCTATCCGTAGCGATCCAGTAGCCCGTTCCGCTGATGCGATCCGCCACCTGCGCGCGGATCGCCGGCAGCATCGGCTCGACGATCTGCCCGGGGCAATCGGTAGCGGACGTGTCGCGATGGCCACAGATGTTGAACAGATTCTCGACGGCACCATTCGACGCGAGGTACGTACCGCGCGCCATGGGGTCGATTCCCCAGCGCGCGCACTTCCACGTGAGGAGGGTGACGAGGGCGTCGAGCATCGCCGGCGTGGGATCGATCGTGTCGTACGTGCCCATCAGCGCGACGCCGATGGTGTTGCTGTTGTGATAGATCGCGTGCGCGCCGCGCACATTGGCGCCCAGGCTCTCTCCGGTGTGGGGCACGCCCGACGGGTAGTTCTGGGCCCAGCGACCTTCGTAGATCCGACCGTTCGGATCGATCAGCCAGTTGTACGCGATGTCGAGGTACTCGCCGGCCGTCTCGTTCGCGAGGATCTCGCGGCACAACCCGGCGTAATCGGTGATGTCGTTCGGTGTCCCCGTGTGGTGCACGATGATCTTCGAGACGTGCGTGTCGTAGCTCAGACCCGGCTTTCGCAGACCTTCGTCGGCACCCCATTGCGCCCGCGTGACGATCGGCGGCACGGGCCAGTTCGGCACCGCCGAGAAGATGGGACGGGCGTCGGCGAGGTCGACGGTGCGCGAGCCACCGACATGGCGAGTGACGTACGGCGCGACGAGCGCCACGACACCCGCTCCCGCGCCGAGTTGTAACGCCGCGCGCCGAGTCACGTGGCGAGAATCGCGATCGTGGCTGTCGTCGTGCACTGACCTCCCCCAGCTCTCGACCAGGGTCATCGGCAATCAGCCCGCTTTCGAAGGTACAGCGTACCGGGAGAAGTGTGGTAGCAACCTTCGGTGTCCTCGACGGTGCGTCCGACCGTAGCGATCGACGTCACGCCGTTGCTCGGGGCGCGCTCGGGCGTGGGCGCCGCGGTCGCCGAGATCGTCGCCGCGCTACGTGCGCTCGAAGCGGGACCCGACCTCGTTCCGTACACGCTCAGCACGCGTGCGCGCCTGCACCGCGACTCGGTTCCGGCCGACACACGCTTTGTCCCGATCCCGGCGCGCATCCTACTCAGGTCGTGGGTGCGCGCCGACACGCCGCGGATCGATCGATGGCTGCGCCCCGCGCAGGTCGTGCACGCGACGAACTATCTCGCTCCTCCCAGCCGGCTGCCGACGGTCGTGAGTGTGTACGACTGCTCGTTCGTCCGGTACCCCGAGCTCTGCACGCCCGAGGTGCGCGCGTTCGACCCCGTGATCCGGCGGGCAGTCGCGCGCGGCGCGACGCTTCACACCGCGTCGGACTTCGTGGCCGACGAGATCGAGGAGATCTTCGGCAAGGGTCTGCGGGCGGCCGGACGGTTGGTCGTCATCCCGCTGGGTGTCCCATCGCTGGGGGCCGTTGCTCAGATGCCGGCGGACGTCGAATCGGCCCTCGGCGGAGCCCCGTTCATCATCGCGATCGGGACGCTCGAGCCACGGAAGAACTTCGCGCATCTCGTCGGCGCGTTCGGTGAGCTCGCGGCCGGCCATCCCGACATTCGGCTCGTCGTCGCCGGGCACGACGGCCCGGCGCGACCCGAGATCGTCGCCGCGATCGCTCGGCTCGACGCGGGCGCCCGCGGACGCGTGGTGCTCGCGGGCGGGATCACCGACGCCGGCCGCCGCGCGCTCTTGGAGAACGCGACACTCCTCGCGTACCCGTCGATCTACGAAGGCTTCGGTTTCCCGGTGCTCGAGGCGATGACCGCCGGTGTCCCCGTCGTCGCCGCGCGCGCCGGGTCGATCCCCGAAGTCGCAGGCGATGCGGCACTGCTGTTCGAGCCGACCAACGAGCACGACCTCGCCCGCGAGATGGATCGCGTGCTGACCGACGACGCGATCCGTTCCGAGCTCGTCGCGCGCGGGCGCGATCGGGTGCACGCCTTCTCGTGGGACCACACCGCCCGTGCGCTCACGTCGTGCTACCGGCGGGTCGCGGAGCAGCCGTCGTGAGAGTCGCGGTGCACGCCGGTCAGTTGCTACAGCCCGTGCCGGGCGGCATCGGCCGCTACGAGATCGCGCTTTTGCGCCATCTTCCCGAGTTCGGTGTCGAGCCGATTGCCTTCGCGGCCGGCGACCGTCCCCGCGGGGTCGCCCCTCGGGTCCCGTGGATCGATCTCGGCGCACCTCACGGCAGCCTGCGCTACGAGCTCTGGCACCGGTTGCAGCGGCCCCGGGTCCGCATCGAAGCCGACGTGGTGCACGCGCCGAGCCTGGCGATACCGCCGGTGCGGGGCCGCCCGCTCGTCGTAACGGTGCACGACATCGCGTTCCGGCGCCTGCCCGAGGTCACCACGAAGCGAGGCGCCAGCTTCCACACGCGCGGCCTCGATCTCGCGCGCCGGCATGCGAGCCTCGTCGTGGTTCCGTCGATGTTCACCTGCCGCGAGCTCGTACGCGAGGGGTTCGACCGCGACCGGATCGCGGTGATTCCGTTCGGTGTCGATCCGCCCGTGCCTCGCGA
>DATCCI010000311.1:0-3280 GCA_036511415.1 Acidimicrobiia bacterium | reverse complement strand
TCTTTGCGGGCCACCGCGCCCAAGATACGAGCCAAGAACCGGCCGTCATGCGTGCCCAGATCCACGTCACCGCTCACCGACGCCAACGCCGTCACGCCGGCCGCGTCGCAGATCTCGAAGAACTCCTCCAGCTCTCGGGGCGCACGATGCAGCCGATCCAGTGCCCACACCACGACCGCATCGACCGTGCCCGCCTTCACGTCCTCCAACAGCCGCCGATATTCAGGACGCGCACGACCCCTCCATGCCGACACGTCGTTGTCTACGTACGCCTCGACGACCGGCCAGCCCCGCTGCGCCGCCAGCCGCCGGCAATCCTCAACCTGACGGGAGACGCCCAACGCCAGGCCCTCCCGGTCATCCGAGATCCGGGCATAGATCGCAGCAGCTCCGACCATCTAGGTACATTAGCTGACACTGCTACACCCGAGCGCGCTCTACCTCGGGACGGAGGTGTGCTTGAACTCGTTGAGCTCGGGCCACTCGAGCAGGTCGAGCACGCGGTCGATGTCGTCCGGTCGTCCCCGCTCCATCAAGCGCACGAACACGGCGTGGTCGTCGACGACGAACGTGGGCACGCCGAAGATCGCATGGTTCTTCACGGCTTCGGTGTGCGACTGGCCGAGCGTCTTCAACGGCCGGCCTGACGCGACTTCCGCGGCAACTGCGTCGGCGTCGAGACCGACCGAGGTCGCGATTTCGGCGAGCACCTCATCCTTGGCGATCTTCGCGCCCTGCTCGTGGCGAGCGGAGAACACCGCGAGGTGAAAGTCGAGGAACTTGTCGGGGAACTCGTCGCGAACGGCAATGCCCCAGCACAGCGCGGTCACACCGGTGCCGCGCTCGGCCGGATCGCGCTCCCAGACGGGCGCCTCGCCTTCTTCGACGTGAACCTGGTCGAGGGAAAACGGCAAGAACGTGACGTCCCAGTCGCGGCCGGCGCGCAGTCCCGCGACGACCGACTCGTGGCCGTTGCGCGCGAACGGGCAGCGGTAGTCGAATGTCACTGCGAATTGACGAGCCACAGGTCCTCCCTCGGGTTACGACCTCCAGGTGCCAACTGCAACGGTGCGGTCGTCATTCCCGCGATCACGAACGGCCGTTCACGAAGGGTCGCACGACCAGCCCGAGGGCGAGGCCGAAGGCGGCTCCGGCCACGACGTCGGAGGCGTGGTGCAGCCGCACGTAGACGCGGGTGGCCGCCACTGCCGTTGCCGCCGTGTACCAGCCGGGACCGCCTCCGAGCAGGGTCGCGGCACAAAAGGCGGCGGTCGCGTGGCCCGAAGGGAACGAACTGGTGATCGGGCGCCGCAAGCCGTGGTGGAAGGCGAGGTCGGTGTACTCGGCCGGCCGCATCCGCCCGAACAGCAATTTCACCACGCCGTTCGTCAACGCCGATTCCGCGCCGAGTGCGAGCGACAAGCGCGCGGCTCGCGAGAGATCGCCCCCGTGTACAAGTGCCTGCGCGGCTCCGCAGGCGTGCCACAGGAGGCTGTGATCGGCTGCGCTCGACAGGCGGTATGCGACTGCATCGACGGCGCTGCTGCGCACGGCGTCGACGCGGCGATCGACCGCCGCGTCGAACGCGGCGAAGCGCTCGGCCGGCTTCATGCAAAGACGAGCGGCAGCTGCGGGCGACCTTCGCGTTCGGCCTGACGGGCGAGCAGCGTCGGCCGTGCGAGCTCCGGCTGCCCGTCGAACTCGGGACAGAATTCCTGGAACGTGCAGTAGTTGCAGAGCGCGGAGGTGCGCGGCCGGAAGTCGTCGCGTTTGCACGCCTGGCGCACCGCCTGCATCACCGCGTTGGTCTTCACGTCGACGCCGCGCAGACTCTGGTCGGAGGGAGCGGTGATGATGCGTTCGGGCTTCGACAGGTACAGCAACTGCACGCGTGACGGCCGGCGTCCGAACATGCGCTCGCACAGCAGCGAGTACACGTGCACGCCGGCCAGGCTCTTCTGTTCCCAGCCCTCGCTCGGCGCGGATCCGGTCTTGTAGTCGGTGACGACCAACTCGCCGTTCTCGTCGAGCTCGAGCCGGTCGATGATGCCGCGGATCGTCACCCCGCCGCTGGTGACCGCGCTGACGCGCAGCTCGACGCCGAGCACCATCACCTCGCGCGGGTCCTCCATCTCGAAGTAGCGCCGCACCAGCACCTCGGCGTCGGCATGGAACCCTGCTCGCTCCTCGTCGGTGAGCTCGAGGTGCGCGAAATCGGGATGGGCGGCGACCTCGGCCTCGGCTCGGGCGAGGTCGGCGAGCGCGGTCTCGAGCGTCCGCTCGTGAGGCGGGCGCCACATGAGGTGCTGGAGGGCCAGGTGGACGAGTGTTCCCTTGCTCGCCGGCGCCGACGGCGGCTCCGGGAGCCGCTCGATGTATCCGAACCGGAATGCCAACGGGCAGCTCGTGAACGTGCCCATGGAACTCGGCGACAGCGACACCGGCACCGGGTGAACCGGCTCGCGTACCGCGTCGTTGGTGTCCTCCGCCGTCATGTACCGACGATACCGCCGGGGTGTGCCGCCAACGGCGGACCGTCTAGGTTCCGGGCCATGCCCGAGAGGTTCCCGGAGTGCCAGAGGTACCGGACGTGAAGGTCGACACCGGAGTCATGGCACCGTCGTTGAGCGATATCGGGCCTCGCGCCCGAGAGCTCGAGGCGCTCGGATACGACGGCCTGCTGACCGCCGAGACGGGCCACGACGCATTCCTGCCGATCGCGCTCGCGGCCGAGCACACCGAGCGAATCGAGCTTGCGACGGGGATCGCCGTCGCGTTCGCCCGCACGCCGATGGTCCTCGCGTACACGGCCAACGATCTCCAGCAGATGTCGAAGGGCCGCTTCGTGCTCGGCCTGGGCTCGCAGATCAAGCCGCACATCGAGAAGCGGTTCTCGATGCCGTGGTCACATCCGGCCCGGCGCATGCGCGAGTACATCCTCGCGTTGCGGGCCATCTGGGCCGCGTGGAACGACCAGACCCGGCTCGATTTCGAGGGCGAGTTCTATCGCCACACACTGATGACGCCGTTCTTCGCGCCGACCCCGAACCCCTTCGGTGCACCCAAGGTGTTCCTCGCCGCGGTTGGTGCGAGGATGACCGAGGTCGCGGGGGAGGTCGCCGACGGCATCATCATCCACGGCTTCACCACCGAGCGTTACGTAAAAGAGGTGACGATGCCGGCCGTCGAGCGCGGGTTGCAGGCCGCGGGTCGCGATCGTTCGTCGTTCGAGGTCTCCGGTCCGCTGTTCGTCGTCACCGGCTCGAACGACGAAGAGCTG
>DATCCI010000310.1:0-7634 GCA_036511415.1 Acidimicrobiia bacterium | reverse complement strand
GTGCACGTCAAGCTGGTTGCCGAAGTCGGTGTCGGAACGGTCGCCGCGGGCGTCGCGAAAGCGCACGCCGACGTCGTCTTGATCTCGGGGCATGACGGTGGCACCGGCGCATCACCGTTGACCTCGCTAAAGCACGCGGGTGGTCCCTGGGAGCTCGGTCTTGCCGAAACGCAGCAGACGCTGATCGCCAACGGGTTGCGCGAGCGCATCGTCGTGCAAACAGACGGTCAGTTGAAGACCGGTCGCGATGTCGTAATCGCGACGCTCCTTGGCGCCGAAGAGTTCGGCTTCGCGACCGCGCCGCTTGTCGTTTCGGGTTGCGTGATGATGCGGGTCTGCCACCTTGACACCTGCCCGGTGGGTGTCGCGACGCAGAACCCCGAGCTTCGTAGACGCTTCAGCGGTAAGCCCGAGTTCGTCGTCAACTTCTTCGAGTTCATCGCGGAGGAGGTGCGCGAGCATCTTGCGGCGTTGGGCTTCCGGTCGATCGAAGAGGCGATCGGCCAAGTCGAGATGCTCGACGTCCACCGGGCGGTCGAGCACTGGAAGGCGCGCGGGCTCGATCTCTCGCCGATCCTTGCCGCGCCGGTCAACAAGTACGAACAGACGATGTTCTGCTCGAAGCCGCAGGATCACGGCCTCGACAAGGCGCTCGACCGGCAACTGATCGCGGACGCGCGCGATGTACTCGATACCGGCGAGGGTCAGGTCCGCAAGTCGTACGCCATTCGCAACACGAACCGCACGGTCGGCACGATGCTCGGCTCGGAGCTCACCCGACGTTTCGGCGGCGAGGGACTTCCCGACGGGACGATCGACCTCTCGTTCCAGGGTTCGGCCGGCCAGAGTTTCGGCGCGTTCGTGCCCAGGGGCATCGTGCTCCGGCTCGAAGGCGACGCCAACGACTATCTCGGCAAGGGTCTGTCGGGCGGCACGCTGGTGGTGCGCCCGGCGCGCACTGCGAGGTTCGTCGCCGAGGAGAACATCATCGCCGGCAACGTGATCCTCTACGGCGCGACCGGTGGGAACGCTTTTATCCGCGGCCTGGTCGGCGAGCGTTTCTGCGTCCGCAACTCGGGCGCGACCGCGGTGGTCGAGGGCGTCGGCGACCACGGTTGCGAGTACATGACCGGTGGGCGCGCCGTGGTCCTCGGACCGACCGGACGGAACTTCGCGGCCGGGATGAGCGGCGGCTACGCGTTCGTCCTCGATCCGGATCGGTCCCTGTTCCTGCGCGTCAACCGCGAGATGGTCGATCTCGACGTCCTCGACGACGACGAGGACGTCGACTGGCTGCGCCGCATCATCACCTTGCACCTGGAGATGACCGGGTCCGCGGTTGCGGAACGCCTGCTCTCCGACTGGTGGAAGAACGTTCGCCAGTTCACGAAGATCTTTCCGAGGGACTACAAACGTGTACTCGAAGCACAGCGCGATGCCGTCGAACGCGGCGTCGACGTCGACGAAGCAGTAATGGCAGCTGCTCGTGGGTGAGACGTCGGGGTTCATGAAGCACGATCGGGAGCTGCCGAGGCGGCGGCCCATCCCGGTGCGGATCGCCGACTGGCAGGAGGTCTACGAGGATTTCCCGGCGGAGAAGGTGCGCGTGCAGGGTGCGCGCTGCATGGATTGCGGCATCCCGTTCTGTCACACGGGCTGCCCACTCGGGAACCTCATTCCCGAGTGGAACGATCTCGCGTACCGCGACCGCTGGGAGGCGGCCTCGGAACGCCTGCACGCCACGAACAATTTCCCGGAGTTCACGGGAAGGTTGTGCCCGGCGCCATGCGAGGCTGCGTGTGTGCTCGGGATCAACGAGCCGGCTGTCGCGATCAAGCAGATCGAGGTCTCGATCTCCGACCGGGCGTGGGAAGAGGGCTTCGTCCGGCCGGTACTGGTCGAGAAGAAGACGGGCAAGCGCGCGGCCGTCGTCGGCAGCGGACCGGCCGGGCTGGCGGCCGCGCAGCAGCTGACGCGCGCCGGCCACGACGTGACCGTGTTCGAGCGCGCTGATCGCGTCGGTGGGTTGCTGCGCTACGGCATCCCCGAGTTCAAGATGGAGAAGCGCCACCTCGATCGCCGGATCGCGCAGATGGAGGCGGAAGGTACGAAGTTCCAGACGAACGCGAACGTCGGCGAGAACGTTCCGATCGGCGACCTCGAGCAGTTCGACGCGGTGGTCCTTGCCGGCGGAGCGACTGCTTGGCGCGATCTTCCGGTGCCCGGCCGCGAGCTGCGGGGCGTATACCAGGCGATGGAGTATCTGCCGTGGGGGAACCGCGTCCAGCAGGGCGATATCGAGGAGGCGCCGATCTCGGCGCACGGCAAGCGAGTCGTCATCATCGGCGGCGGCGACACCGGCGCCGACTGCCTCGGCACCTCGATCCGCCAGGGCGCGACCGAGATCCACCAGTTCGAGATCCTGCCTCGCCCGCCCGACGAGCGCGTCGAGTCGATGCCCTGGCCGACCTACCCGATGATCTACCGCGTGTCGTCCGCGCACGAAGAGGGCGGCGAGCGGGTCTACGCGGTGAACACCGAGTGCTTCCTCGGCGACGAAGACGGAAATCTGCGCGCGCTGCGCGCCCACAAGGTGGAACAGGTGACGGTCGACGGGCGGATGGCCTTCGAGCGCGTCGAGGGCTCCGACTTCGAGTTGCCCTGCGAGCTCGTCTTGCTCGCCATGGGCTTCGTCGGTCCGCAACGGCCGGGCCTGCTCGAACAGCTGGGCGTCGACGTCAACGAGCGCGGCAACGTCGCTCGAGACGAGGCCTTCCGCACGAATCTCGCGAACGTGTTCGTATGCGGCGACATGGGCCGCGGCCAGAGCCTCATCGTCTGGGCGATCGCCGAGGGACGGTCGTGCGCCGCCGCGGTCGACGAGTTCCTGATGGGCGAGACCCTCCTCCCCGCACCCATCGCGCCCGACACGTTGCAAATGCGCTGACCGGCCCACGCACCAACCGGCCCACCGCACCAACTGTTGGCACCGAAACTGGTCCCTCAGGCCATGTTTCGCGCCCAACTGTTGGTGCCGAATTGCGCTGATGCACTGCCTCGGGCCGTCCACCCCGGGGGGACTGCGGCAGACGGCCCGAGCAAGTGCATGGCCATCGTGACCGGCTCGCGTTTCGGGCGCGCGGCCGATGTGAGACGGGAAGATGAACTGGGAGGGGTGCCTCGACCGCAGGTGCCCCGCTCAGCCGCCGGTCAACTGCGGTTCGTGAGCCCTGCGCGCGTTGCGTGCCAGAGGATTTCTTCGGCGAGCTCGTCGACCGCGGCCCGTGCGAGATCCAACAGCTCCGCCTCGTTCAATCCTTGTGCGGGCGCCACCGGAAGGACGGGTTCGAGGGTCAGGCGAACCTCGTCGGCGCCGCTGGCTTCGAGGTGCAGCGTCGCCGCGGCCACCGCGAGGCCGTCGTGGTTCCACAGCCGGGCCTCCGTCGTCCAAGACGGGCCCGTCGAGGTGAAGCGGGTGTCGACCTCGGCCGCGCCGAGCCGGCCGAGTGTCCAGCACAGCGAGGGCGGGGCGGAATCGCGGCGAAGCCGCAGCATCACGTCGTCCAAGAGCGCGCCGTCGATCGGCAATGTGCGCGCCACGCTGATGACACCAGCGGAATCCATCCGATTCCCTCCCCGGAGCCCTTCCCCGTATGAAGAGCATCGACCCCCACGCCACCCGACTGAACCCGAGACGGACGCCGAAGCCGCCCGCTGTGAGCGGCTGCGGGGGGTTTGGGACGACTCCGTCCCGTACGATCCAAGGATGTTCGAATGGCCCGAAGAGTTGCAGATGGTGCGCGACGCGGTACGCCAATTCGTCGACAACGAGATCCGGCCGCACCGCGAGGAGCTCGAGCACGGCGACCTCCCGCCCTACGACCTGCTGCGCAAGCTGTACACGACCTTCGGCATGGATCAGCTCGCGGCCGACGGCTTCGACAAGCGCATCGCGGCCGAGGAGGCCGCGGGCACGAGTCCGCCAACCGTCGGTTCGGGTGGTGCCCCGCCCCGATCGCGCGAAGAGTCACGCGGCGGGGGATTCACACTGTTGCCGATCATCGAGCTGTGCAAGTGCTCGCCCGGCATGGTCACCGCACTGGGCGTGTCGGTAGGCCTCACCGCGACCGCGATCAACTCGAGGGGCACGATCGCACAACGCAAACGCTGGGCGCGCGATCTCCTGACCCTCGACAAGATCGGCGCGTGGGCGATCACGGAGCCGAACTCCGGATCCGACGCGTTCGGACAGATGGCGGCCACCGCACGACGCGACGGCGAGGAGTACCTGCTCAACGGATCGAAGACCTTCATCACGAACGGCCCGTACGCCGACACGATCGTCTTCATCTGCAAGCTCGACGAGGGCAATCCGCCGGCCGAGCGAACCGTGCTGCAGTTCGTCCTCGACAAGGGCATGCCCGGGCTCGAGCAGTCGAAGCCGCTGCGCAAGATGGGTCTGCACTCGTCGCCCACCGGGATGCTCTTCCTCGACGACGTTCGGGTAGGCCGCGACCGTCTCCTCGGCGAGAGCGAGGAAGCCTTCCGCGGCAGCGGTGGCCGCGAGGCCAGCAAGGCGACGTTCGTCATCGAGCGGTCCGGCGTCGCGGCAATGGCTCTGGGCATCATCGAACGTTGCCTCGAGAAGTGCGTCGACTACGCCAAGGAGCGTCAGCAGTTCGGCCGGCCGATCGGGGAGTACCAGCTCATCCAGCTGAAGCTCGCCAAGATGGAGGTCGCCCGACTCAACGTCGAGAATCTCGTGTTCCGGGTGCTCGAGTCGTCGCAGGCGGGCAAGCCGATGACGCTCTCCGAGGCCTCGGCGATGAAGCTCTACTCGGCGGGCGCGGCCACGGAGGTCGCACTCGAGGCGGTGCAGCTGTTCGGGGGTAACGGCTACATGGCCGAGTACGAGGTCGAGCAGCTGGCCCGAGACGCAAAGGTGTTGCAGATCTACGCCGGCACCGACGAGATCCAGGTCGGACAGATCGCGCGCGCGTTGCTCGCGTAGCCGCGGTCGGAGTCGGGGCGCTGCGATGCCGGTCGAACCGCCGCCGTGCATCTGGGACTTCCCGGAGCCGGACTCCGCGGTCGGATCCGACGACATCGTCGCCCTCGGTGCCGATCTCGAGCCGGGCACCTTGCTCGCGGCGTACCGGCGCGGCATCTTTCCCATGTACGCGGATCGAACGCTCGCGTGGTGGTCACCCGACCCTCGCGGGATCATGCCGCTCCACAGCTTTCGTTGCAGCACCTCGCTGCGCCGCGCGATCGGCCGTTTCGAAGTGCGGGTCAACACGGCCTTCGTCGACGTGATGCTGGGCTGCGCCGACCCGCGGCGCCCGCACGGATGGATAGACGCGTCGTTCGTCGACGCGTACACGCGCCTGCACGAGTTGGGGTGGGCGCACTCCGTCGAGACGTGGCAGGACGGCCTACTCGTCGGTGGGTTGTACGGCGTACGCATCGGCCGGTTCTTCGCGGGCGAGTCGATGTTCCACCGCGTCACCGACGCGTCCAAGGTCGCGTGCTGGGCGGCCGTCGAGCTCTCGAAGCTCGACGGCGTCGCCCTCTTCGACGTGCAGTGGACCACGCCCCATCTGCGCTCGCTCGGTGCGGTCGACGTTCGGCGCGCGGAGTACCTCCGGTTGCTAGCTTCTGCCTCCATGGAACCGGTGCAGATCTTCCACAATCCGTCGTGCAGCAAGTCGCGCGGCGCGCTTGCAATCCTCGAGGAACGGGGGCTCCGCGCGCAGGTCGTGCGCTACCTCGATGCGCCGCCCGACCGCGCGACCCTCGAGCGCATCCTCGACGCGATCGCCGACGATCCGATCACCCTCGTCCGTACCGGTGACGCCAAGTTCAAGGCCACCGGTCTCTCCAAGGCCGACGTGCAGACGCGCGCCCAGGTGATCGAGGTGCTGTTGGAGCATCCCGATGTCATGGAGCGGCCGGTCGTGTTCGTCGGCGACCGGGCTGTGATCGCGCGGCCGCCGGAGAGGCTGCTGGACCTGCTCGGCTGAATCGTCAGTCGCTGATGCGAGCCTTGGCGACGATCCTCGTCGGCACGACCCGTACGAGCATTTCGCCGGGTACCGCGTTACGGCGGCCGAACTCCTCCGCGCGTTCCGCGCCCATGGTCACCGCCAGCTTGGCCGTGCGGGTTCCCGCGCTCAGGAACGCTCGGCGTTCCTCGTCGGACATGTTGACGGTCACGACCGAACGGTAACCTGCGACACCATGACGCTGCCTTCGCCGGAAGACGTGCGCGCCGAGATCAAGGCGTGGCTCGAGGAGAACTGGAACCCCGATCTGACGGTCGGAGAATGGTGGGACGTCCTCGCCCGGTCCGGTTACGCGGCGCCGACGTTCCCCGAGGACACGTGGGGCAAAGGTTGGACGCGCGATCTCGCGCTCGTGGTCAACGAGGCGATCGCGGAGCACGGTGCGATCGGGCCGCCCGCGGGCCTCGGATATCTGCTCACCGCGCCGACGATCGTCGCGCACGGCAACGAGCGGCAAAAACAAGAGGACCTGCTCCGGATCCTGAACGGGCAGGACGCGTGGTGTCAGCTCTTCTCGGAGCCGGGGGCCGGATCCGATCTCGCGAGCCTCTCGACCAAAGCGGTGAGGGACGGCGACGAGTGGATCGTCACGGGCCAGAAGGTGTGGACGTCGACCGCGCAGCTGACCAACCTCGGCATGCTCATTGCTCGCACGGCGCCCGAGCTTCCGAAGCACAAGGGCATCACCTACTTCAAGTTCGACATGCGCCAACCCGGCGTCGAGGTCCGACCACTGCGTGAGATGACGGGTCGAGCGCTCTTCAACGAGGTCTTCATCGACGGCGCGCGCGTGCACGACGACGACGTCATCGGCGGTCTGAACAACGGTTGGGCCGCCGCGAACACGACCCTCATGGCCGAGCGCGCCGGGCTCGGCACCGGCGGCTCGGGCGCGGCGGGCAACGCGTTCCCGGGACCGATCGCCGGACAGCTCGACAGCCGTGCGGGCGACCACGTCGGCAAGGTGCGCACGGGCGGAACCGGCGGAGGGGGCATCGCGGCCGCGCAACGGCTCGTCAAGCTCGCGCGGGAGCTCGGCAAGAACACCGACCCGACGATCCGCCAGAAGCTCGCGAAGCTGTACACGATGCAACAGATCGGCCGGTTCTCCTCGCTGCGTGCCAAGTCGCCGAACCAGCGCACGGGCGGCGAGCCGAACATCGCGAAGCTGATGATGAGCGATCTGCTCCGCCTCCAGCGCGAGGTCGGCCACGAGATCATCGGCCCCTACGGCATGGTGATGGGAACCGACACGCCGGGCGCGGGCATGGTGCAGGAGGTGACGCTGTTCTCGCCGGGTCCGTCGATCTACGGCGGCACCGATCAGGTGCAGCGCAATATTCTGGGCGAGCGCGTGCTCGGTCTGCCCAAGGAGCCGGGGCCCGCGAAGGACACGCCGTACAAGGAACTGCTCGTCAACCGCTGAGCGAGGTTCCCGTGCTTGACGAGCTGCTGGCGACGGTCGGGGTCGAGGAACGCATCGTCGCGGGCTCGCGCTTCGGGCTCTGCGCGTTGCACGGCGGGCTCGAGCAGGGAACTGCCGAGATCGCGGAAGCCGCCGCCGACGCC
>DATCCI010000309.1:0-2386 GCA_036511415.1 Acidimicrobiia bacterium | reverse complement strand
GGATCTCGCCAAGATCGAGTCTGCCGTGGACCGGATCGCGGGCGTCGTCAACGACGTAACAAGCCAACGTCGTGGGCATGTCGAAGAACTACGCGAGGCGGTACGCGACGAAGTGCAACGCCAGATGAGCACACTCGGTCTCGCGACGAAGGACAACCTGGTTTCACTTAAGCGTGCGATCCGAGACGACCTCACGGCCCTCGAAGACAGACTGCGAACGGAGATCACGGCCTCTACGAGCGGAGAAGAAGAGAGCGCTCGCAACGAGCCCCTCGTGCGAGCGACATCTCCGCAGCAACGAGCTTCGTACGGCGAGCCGCCGACCGACTGAAAAACCCAAACCGCGGGGCTTGCGTTACCGGAGATTCCGCGTCCCGCGACGCGCCCGCCCCGCGGGGATACGCTGTCGGCCGTGTTCTCCACCCTTTGTACGTCGGTGCCAACGGTCGCCCCGTGTCAATCACGGTGTCAATCAATTGGCTGCACTGCGGTTCGCCTCGGTGCGCGCTGGCGCATGATTGCACAGCCCTGAACAGGTCTTATGTGCATGGAGACGCACGGCGGCGTAGCCGAGTGGTTCAGGCAGAGGTCTGCAAAACCTTGTACGCGGGTTCGATTCCCGCCGCCGCCTCGTTCTTCGTGATGGACCCGGCGTTTGGGCCGGCGTCTAGACCGCCGACGTGGCGGCGCCACTGGCGCGGCGCAGCGCCCGGTAGACGACGCCGGCGTCGCCGAGGCGGTGGCGCAGATCGCGTTCGAGACCTCCGATCGGATACAGGTTCTGGGGCGCCCGCGCGTCCTTGTGCGGCGCCGACGCGAACGGAGGGAGTACGGCCGTCACGGTGTCGGCGAGGTCGACGACAGCTCGTGGTGCGAGCGCGCCGGTTGCCTCGCACCGCACGATGCCGGCCCACGGTCCGCCCGGCGGGCCGGGCAGGCGGACGTACCACGAGTACCGGCTGAACGGTTGCGCGTCGACGCGAAACACCGGAGTTCGTTGTCCCGACTCGAGCGCACCGACGATGCGATCCTGCGCGGGTTCGAGATATTTGACGTCGTGGGTCTTGACGATGCCGACCGCGTGCGGCACATGGCGTCGATGCTTCAGCGGACCGTCGAGGAGCAACAGCTCGTCGCCGGCGCGACGGGCGCGCTCGGCGACCTGCACTTCGAGATCGGCCATGGCCGAAAGCAGGGTCTTCATCAGTTTCTGCGGGGTCGCGTCGTCGGTCGGAAACGCGACGAAGCGGCCGTGCCGCGTTTCGATGTCACCCAGTCGGTCCCCGGGTGCGAACAAGCCGCGCGCTACCAAGGGGTCGACGATCTTGGCGACCCCGTCACAGCGCACGGCGCCCGCCGCGTACGAAGCGAAGATGCCGGGCACGGCCGTCTCGTCCTGCTCGATCCACGCCCGCGCCTCGACGCGGCGGACACCGTCGACGAACACGACCGCATCGGGGATCGCGGTTCCCGCGGGCGGATCGCGCGGCGCCCAGAGCTCGGCTTCGACCTCGATCGCGATCTCGGCCTCGATCGCCGATTGCATGAGCTCGGACTCGACACTCGAGCCGTAAGTGGGGTCCCAGGGATCGATCGTGAACTTCATGATTCCTCGCGTGTGACGCCGGACGAACCCGATTCCTTGCGCACCCGGAACCGCACCGGCATGCGATCGGCGAGCTCGCGCACGTGCGTGACCACACCGACGATGCGATTGTCGCGAGCGAGCGACTCGATCGTGCCCGCGACGACGTCGAGCGTCTCGGGATCGAGCGCACCGAAACCCTCGTCGAGGAAGATCGACTCGAGGGGCTCGGCATCGTCGCCGGCGAGCTCGCCGATCCGGTCGGCCAGCGCGAGCGCCAGCGCGAGCGAGGCTTGGAAGGTCTCGCCACCGCTGAGGCTGCTCACCGAGCGGGTCTCGTCCGCGTTCATGTGGTCGACGACGAGCAGGTTGCCGTCGGCCGTGACGGCGAGTGAATACAGGCCGGACGTGAGCTGGCGAAGGACCACGGACGCGCCCTCGACCAGTCCGCGCAGCGCCTCGTCGGCGATCCACTGGGTGAAGTGGCCCCGGTCGAGGAGCCGGCCGAGTGTTCTCGCGACCTGTTCGTCCTCGCCGGCGGCTCGGATGTCGCGGTCGAGCTCGGCGGCCCGTGCGAGCCGGCGCTCGGCGTCCTCGACGGTGTGGACGGCGTCACGGTGCGCGCCGGTCACGGCGGTGGAGAGGTCGGGCAGTGTTTCGGCAGCCGGGTCGATTCCGGCCTCCGTGGCGCGCGTGGCCAGTTCGCCGAACGAGGAGTCACGTTCGGCGATCAGCGCCGAGGTTTGGTCAACGAGAGCCGCCGTGCGCTTTTCGGCCTCCGCCCGGCGTTCCGCGGCGAAG
>DATCCI010000308.1:0-2530 GCA_036511415.1 Acidimicrobiia bacterium | reverse complement strand
AATCCGACGATTCGTAGCCGAGATCGAGGTCGACGTGATGCACCTCGACCTCGCGCCGGCGCGTCCAGACGAACTCGCGCATCGTGCGCGAGGTGGAAGCGCGGCCGACGCGGTCCCAGCAATCCGGCGGGAGCCCGTGCCACGCCTCGACCAGGCGATCGTGGGCACCGCGTAGATCGGCGCGCAGAACGGCCGCGCGCGCGGCCCGGCCCGCCGCGATCCCCTCGGCGCGCGCCTCCACGCTCCGGTACATCGCGCCCACTTCGTTGCGGGCGGCGGCCTCGACCATCGCGCGAACGCCGTCTGCGTTTCTCGCGAGGTGTGTGATGACCTCGGCGCGCGTCCAGCCGGGCAGCCGCGACGGCGCGGCCGACTGTTCGTCGGTGAGATCGTCGAGCGCGCGCAGGACGTTTCGCGTCGCCCGGCAGACTGCCTCGATCTCCGTTGCCGGGCTCTGCACGCCCCGAGCGTAGGCGGCGTCGCCCGATCCTCTTCCTTCGGTCCGGCCTCTTCCTTCGGTCCGGAGGCGCACTCGGTCGGAGCGGCGTTGCCGGTGGCGGCCGTCGCCCTCGTAGGGTGTCGTCTCGATGGAGAACCGCCTCTACTTCCGCCAGCTGCTCGCCGGACGCGACTTCGCGCGCGACGACCAGATCGCTCGGCAGATGGTGAACTTCGTGTACCTGATCGGCGACCGTGAGACCGGTGACGCGATCGCCGTCGATCCCGCCTACGGGCCGGGCGAGCTGGTCGAGGTACTCGCCGCCGACGGGATGCGGCTCGCCGGCGTCCTCGTCACCCATTACCACCCTGATCATGTGGGCGGCGACCTCGGCGGCTGGTCGATCGCCGGCATCGCCGAGCTGCTCGCCCTCTCCGGCGTGAACGCGAAGTTGCACGTGCATGCGGACGAGGCTCGGGGCGTCAAGCGTGTCACCGGTTGCTCCGATTCCGACCTCGTGCCGCACGCGTCAGGTGACGTCGTCGACGTCGGCGCCATCCCGATCACGCTCATCCACACGCCCGGGCACACGCCCGGCTCGCAGTGCTTCTTCGTCGACGGGAAGCTGGTGAGCGGCGACACCCTGTTCCTCGACAGCTGCGGGCGCACCGATCTTCCGGGTGGCAATCCCGAAGCGTTGTACGAGAGCCTCACGCAGAAGCTCGCCTTCGTCCCCGACGACACGGTGCTGTACCCGGGGCACATGTACTCGCCCGAGCCCAACGCGGCCCTCGGCGAGGTCCGCCGCACGAACATCGTCTTCCGCCCGCGCACGCGCGATCAGTGGATGACGATGTTCGGCAACGCCGGATTCTGAAACCCGGATTCCGACGCCGGCTCTAACTCGGATCGAAGGTCACGGGCAGGGCGCGCGGCCCGCGGAACGCATAGCCCGCGATGACGGCCGAGTCGACGCCGTCGGGATCGAGCCGCAGATTCGGGAGGCGATCAAGGATCTCATTGAGCCCGACGCGTAATTCCAACCGGGCGAGGTGCATGCCGAGGCACTGGTGGGGGCCCGTACCGAAAGCGAGGTGGTGCTGCACCGGTCGGCCGAGCTTCCACTCGTCGGCATCGTCCCAGCGCGTCTCGTCGCGGTTCGCGGAGCCGGTCAGCACGCCGACCGGTGAGCCTGACGCGATCGGGCAACCGGCCACCTCGGTGTCGGCCGTCGTGATGCGGCTGACCATCGTGACCGAGGTCTCCCACCGCAGCGTCTCTTCGATCACCTCGGCCACGAGATTGCGATCGTCGTACACCTTCTCCAACTCGTCGGGATGCGTGAGCAATGCGAGCAGTGCGTTCCCCATCGCGCGGAACGTCGTCTCGCCGCCCGCAGGCAACAGGAGCCGCAAGAACCCGTAGATCTTGTCGTCGCCGAGGCGCTCGCCGTCGACCTCCGAGTGCACCAGATCGGAGAGGAAGTCGCCGGTCGACTTTGCCCGCCGCGCCTCGACGAGCGGACGCAGGTACTCGACCATCGCCGAGCTCGCCCGGTGCCCGCGCTCGGGCGCGAGCGGGCCGGTGTTGATCTCCTCGGCCCACTGCGCGAACTGCGCGGCGTCCTCGAGCGGCACGCCGGCGATACCGCAGATCACCTGGACGGGGTACTTCGACGTGACCGAGGCGACGAGGTCGGCGTGCCCGAGCGGCGCGATCGCGTCGAGAAGGCGGTTGATCGTCGGCCGCACGAGCGTGTCGTCCCAGCGTTCGAGCTGCGACGCGCGGAATGCCTTGGCGACGAGGTTGCGGTACTTGCGGTGTTCGTCGCCGTTCATCGCCAAGATGAGATCGCCCATGAACTGGCCGATGTGGTCGCCGTTGATCGACGACGAGAACGTCTTGTCGTCGCGCAACACGGAGTCGGCGTCCTTGAAGCTGGTCACCTGGTAGAAGGTGCCCGGACCCATCACGTCGCCGCTCGTGGCCATCACGGGGCACTCCGACCGGCGGACCTCGCCCCAGGCCTCGTACGGCTGCGCCATGAGCCAGTCGACACCCGGGCCGGCTTCTTCCCGGTCGGACTCGGCA
>DATCCI010000307.1:0-6549 GCA_036511415.1 Acidimicrobiia bacterium | reverse complement strand
GCGACCCGGAGCCCCTGGCGCGCATCGGGCTCCGCTTGTACGTCGCTGATGTCGACGAGACCTACGCGCGGGCAGTCGCCGCCGGTGCGACCGCAGGCGACGCGCCCACCGACCGGCCTCAGGGATCGCGTGCCGCGGCCGTCTACGACCCCTTCGGTCTCACCTGGTGGCTCGCCGCCGCGATCAGGTAGCGCAGGTCGTCGGTGGGGCGGTGTGCGCGAGGCGCGCTCTGATCCAGTCGGTGACGGCGCTCAGCGATCCGGCGACGACCGCGCCGTGGTCGAGGCCGGGATAGTGCCGGTACTCGAGCCGATCGCCCAACGCGCACAGCCGTGACACCAGGCCGTCGGTCGCGCCGGACGGGACGTCCTCGTCGGCTGTGCCTTGCGCGATCAGGATCGGCTCGGGCGCTCGCGCGTGGTCGGGGTTGTCGTAGCGGCCGAGCTGCGCGTCGAGACGAGTCTTCGTCGCGGCGTCGGCCGCAAGAAGGTGGTCGAGGTGCCGGCGTCCGAGATCGTTGGTGATGTCGTCGATGCAGCCGGTCGTCGTGTCGCCGAGCACCGACCGTGCGCGTGGCGTGAGCAGGCTTGCAACGTCGAGGTGCGGATCGACCGTGCTCAGACCTTCCAGCGCGTAGATCAGGTACGCCTGCTCGACGGGGCCGTGCGTTGCCTCGGCGAGCGGGATGAGCGCGTCGAGCGTCGACGCCGGCGCGAGCGCGACCGTGCCGAGAAACCGCCATTGCGGCGCGCGATGGCTTGCGGCTTGCGCGACGAAGAGTGCGGTCTGGCCTCCCTCGGAATGCCCGACCGTCAGCCAGGAAGCCGCGACCCGCGCGCCGAGCAGCGCGTGCGCGGCCGTGATGCTGTCGATGACGGCGCGCGCGTCGGCCTCGCCGACGAGATACGTGTGCACGCCGGGCGTGCCCAGCCCGGGATAGTCACTCGCCACCACCGCCCAGCCGCGCGCCAGCAAGGCCCGGACCTCGTTCACCGCCGTGGGATCGTGCGCGAGTCCGGGCGCGATCGACGGCGCGCACTGATCGGCGAGACCGCTCGTACCGTGCGCCCACGCGATGACCGGCCATCCGGTCGCGGGTTGGGTGCCTCGTGGGAGGAGCACCAACGCGCTCACCGCGATGTCGCGGTCGGAGAGATCGGTCGAGTGGTACAGCACCTGCCACGCGTGGTCGGCACCGAGCTCCTGCGCCTGCACAGGCGCGTCGCGCGCCGCGATCAGCGTTCCGGGCGCCGCCGCGGCGAAGGACGCGGGCACGGTGTAGCCGTTCGCGCTCGCCGACAACGCCGGAACCGGGAGCGTCGTGCTCGCCGCCGGCCCTGCGCTCGCGTGACCGCTGCTCGAGCATGCGCCGGCGAGCGCGACGCACACGAACGCCACCTCTACCGGCAGGCACCGACGGCGCCGAACCCCCGTCACGGCGGGAATGTAAGCATGTGGCCGAGATCGGCGCTCGGGAGATGGCACTCCTGGCTAGCCGTCGATGCGTTCCAGCAAGCGAACGGTGACGGGATCTCCGACGTCCTTGGCGACGGCTTTGCGCAGGTCGGCTTTGATGGGCAGCTTGTGGGTGCCGTCACCGAGAGCCATGAAGGAACTACGGAACGGATGACCATCCACCGTTCCTCGTACCTTCACGAGACCCCGAGTACCGAAGAACTCGACGGAATCCGCCATGACCACGAAGGTCCATCCGCCCTGGTTGGGACTCTTCTGGAGCGTTGCGGTGAACTGCTTGTTCAGCGTGCTCATCCGACCTCTTCCTCCGTTCGCGGGACTCGGGCCGCCCCGGCCCATACGACTGATCGTGTCAGAAGGAATCATCGCCCGAGCCGGAAACAACGATTCTTCGGGGGTGCCATGGTCGGTACCCGGGAGCCGAGCGGGCGATGCGCGAGGCTTGAGGCTCGATGACTGCCACGATTCGGGCAGAGCAGTTGACCAAACGGTACGGGCACACGACCGCGCTCGATTCGCTCGACCTCGAGATCGACCAGGGTGAGGTGTTCGGATATCTCGGGCCGAACGGCGCCGGCAAGTCGACGACCATCGCGCTGCTGCTGGGTTTGATCCGGCCCACTTCCGGGTCGGCGAGGATCTTCGATCTCGATGTTCGGCGGGACGCGCCGGCGATACATCGACGCGTCGCGTACGTTCCGAGCGAGGCGAACCTCTGGCCGTCGCTGACGGGGGCGGAAGCCCTCCGGTTCATGGGCAATGTTCACGGCTCGGTCGACGAAGCGTACCGAGGCGAGCTCATCGATCGGTTCGAGCTCGTCGCCGACAAGAAGATGCGCGCTTACAGCCACGGCAACCGCCAGAAGATCCTGCTGATCGCCGCGTTCGCGACCCGGGCCGATCTCTTGCTGCTCGACGAACCGACGACGGGCCTCGACCCGCTCATGGAGCAGGTCTTCCGCGCGTGCGTCCGGGAGGCTCACGACCGAGGGCAGACGGTGCTCCTCTCCTCCCACATCCTCAGCGAGGTCGAGGCGGTATGCGACCGGGTCGCGATGCTGCGTGCCGGACGGATCATCGAGATCGGTCACCTCGAGGCGCTGCGCGGCCTGGCCGCGCTCCGCGTCCGCGCCGAATTCGCGGCGTCGGTTCCCGATGTCTCGCGGCTGGAGGGCGTGAGCAACGTGGTCGTCGACGGCCGGACGATGGAGTGCGACGTGGCCGGTTCCATGCAGCCGCTCCTGCGCGCGTTGGCCGACGCCGGCGCCAAGCACATGACGACGCGCGAGCCGTCGCTCGAAGAGCTCTTCGTGTCGCACTACGGCGACGGTTACCCGGCGACCGGACCGGACCGGTGAGCACGAACGTCGCCATTGCTCGGCAGGCCTTCAAACAGGTGCGGGTCGGCGCCCTCGCATGGGCGCTGGTCTTCGGGGGCACGGTCGCGGCGTCGGCACTGACCTATGTCACCTCGTTCCCCACCGCGGCCAGCCGTCACCAGCTCGTGGTCACGACCGGGGGCGACAAGGGGCTCGCCGTCCTGCTCGGACCGGTGGCTTCCATCGACACCGTCGGCGGCTACACCGTCTACAAGTGCTTCGTGTTCCTCACGACGTTCGGCGCGATCTGGGCGATCCTCGCCGCCACCCGGCTGCTGCGGCGAGAAGAGGAATCCGGGCGCTGGCAGCTGCTGATGGCGGGGAGCAACCGAGCGTCGCGAGCCACGGCAGCCACCCTGACTGCGCTCGGCGCCGCGGTCACGGTCGTCTTTTGTGGCACGACCCTGATCACGTTGCTCGCCGGTCGTAACGCCAAAGTCGGTTTCGGCGTCGGCGAGACCGTGCTGTACGGGCTGAGCATCGCGGTCGCCCCGGCCGTGTTCGGCGCCGTCGGCGCGCTCACCTCCCAGCTGGGCCGCACGCGCCGCATGGCCACGGGACTCGGCATCGGCCTCCTCGGCGTCACGTCCGTCGTCCGGATGGTCGCCGACTCCGGACCGCACACGCGGTGGCTTCTCTGGGCGACACCGTTCGGTTGGACCGAGCTGATGCGACCGTTCACACAGAACGATCCCTGGCCCCTCGTGCCGGCCGCCGCGACCACACTCGGCCTCGGCGTCGGCGCGATCATGCTTGCATCACGGCGCGACTCGGGTACGGGCCTGCTCGCCTCTCGCGACGTCTCGCCGCTTCGACCCTTCGGACTCGGTTCCCCATTCGGGCTCGCGACGCGGCTCGAGTTACCCGTCGTCGCAGGGTGGTGCGCCGGCGCGACTGCGGCCGGCTTCGCGTTCGGGACCATCGTCAAGGTGACCACCGGCGCGCTGCCCGCGTCACTGAGCGACACGCTCGCGAAGTTCGGCGTGAAGGGAACCTTCGCGAACCAATACTTCGGCGTTGCATTCCTGCTCGTCGCCGCCGTCGTCGCCCTGCTCCCCGCCGGCCAGGTCGGCGCCGCGTCCGACGAGGAGACGTCGGGGCGAATGCTGCACGTGCTGGCCGGGCCCACGAACCGCTCCGTGTTGTTCGGCGGCCGGATCGTGCTCGGCGGTGCCGGGATCGCAGCTGCCGGACTGCTCGCCGGGCTCTCGGCCTGGCTCGGCGCCAAGTCACAAGGAGTCGATCTCCACCTGGCGACGATGGTCGGAGCCGGCCTCAATGTCGTCCCGACCGCCCTCGTCGCGCTCGGAATCGGCGCGGTGCTGCTCTCGGTGGCTCCCCGACGTGCGGCCGGGGCCGTCTACGCCGTTGTCGTCTGGTCGTTGCTCGTCGACCTACTGGGTTCGATCGTCGCGGGCCTGGGCTGGCTCGACCACCTCTCGCTGTTCCATTACATGGCACTCGCGCCCGCGCAAGATGTCGACCCGGCGACGATCACGATCGCCGTCTGCATCGCGATCGCGCTCGGCATCATCGCGACGGTGCTCTTCGACCGGCGAGACGTGCAATCGGCCTGAGACGCCCGCGCTGCGCCGGCGGCGGCAAACTGTCATCGTGTCGCCGACGATCCGCGCGCCGAGAGCAGGCGAGCTCGAGCAATTACGCGAGATCGAGCGCGCCGCGGGAGTCCTGTTCGCCGATATCGGTTTCGAGGCGGTCGCCGCCGACGAGCCCGCGAGCATCGAGACGCTGGCCGGCTACGTCCTCGACGGTCGAGCTTGGCTGATCGCCGACGACGACGATGTTCCGATCGCCTACGCGGTAGTCGACATCGTCGACGGCCTCGCGCATCTCGAGCAGCTCAGCGTGCTCCCCGAACACGGACGACGAGGTTTGGGTTCCGCACTCTTGGAACACGTTTGCGATTGGGCGGCGCGACAGCAGATCGAAGGAGTTACCCTCACGACGTTCACCGACGTTCCGTGGAACGCGCCGTTTTACGCTCAGCACGGCTTCCGCGTCATGAACGACTCCGAGCTCGGCCGCGAGCTACGCGATCTCCGAGCGGTCGAGGCCACTCACGGTCTCGACCCCGCACAACGGGTGTGCATGCGCCGCGACGTCTGACCTCAGCCGCGCGAACGCGTCCCGCGCGTGAAACGGCGCTCACACTTCCGCGTCGAAGTGTGAGCGCCGTTCGCACTACTCAGGCGGGAATCAGAGCGCGTCTTCTCCCGTCTCCCCGGTACGGATACGGACGGTCCGGGCAACTTCGGTGACCCAGATCTTCCCGTCACCGATCTTGCCGGTGCGGGCCGCGTCGGCGATGACGTCGGTGATCTTGTCCGCCTGGCCGGCGTCGCACAGCACGTCGACTCGAACCTTCGGTAGGAAGTCGACGTTGTACTCCGAGCCTCGGTAGACCTCGGTGTGCCCGCGCTGGCGACCGAAGCCTTGAACGTCGGCGATTGTCATACCGGTGACACCCGCGTCCTTCAGTGCCTCCGTCACTGCTTCGACGCGGTGGGCTTTGATGATGGCCGTGACGAGATGCATGGTCGCCCTCCTATTCCCCGACGCTTATCGACGGAGTGCCGGAACTCTTGGGCACCGGGACTCCGGGCGATTTCCCGCTCGGGATCGGCGAGTATCCCATGTAGGCGTACTCGGGGTGATAGGCCGGCGCACCGTGCTCGACGATGTCGAGGCCCTCGAGCTCGTGCTCCGGCGAGAGGCGCAGCACACCGACGGCCTTGAGCGCGTACATCACGAGCAACGCGATCGCGAACGTTGCCGCGCAGATGATCAGGCTGCCGTATATCTGGAACTGCAGCTGATGGAAGCCACCGCCGTAGAACAACCCCTTGAACGACGATGACGGATCGGGACCTAAGTTCGTCGCGGCCCCGTACTGACCGGTGGCGAACAGCCCCAACGACCACGTACCCCACATCCCACTGAGCCCGTGGACGGGCCACGCACCGATCGGATCGTCGATCCGCAGGTACTCCAGGAGGTCGATTCCCAAGATCACGACCACGCCGGCGACTGCGCCGATACAGATTGCACCGAACGGTGACACCCAATAACACGGACACGTGATCGCGACGAGCCCGGCCAAGAAGCCGTTTATCGAGATACCCGTGTCCCACTTATGCGCTCGTGGATACGCAACGAACATGGCCACGAGTCCGGCCGCGGACGCGGCGAGTGTCGTATTGGTAGCGACCCGGCCGATGCCCTCGAAGTCCATTGCCGAGAGGGTCGACCCTGGGTTGAAGCCGTACCAACCGAACCACAGGATCACACCACCGACGGCCGCGATCGCCATGTCGTGACCGGGAGGCATGCCGCCACCGTCCCGCTTGAACTTGCGTCCGATGCGCGGTCCGAGAGCGATGGCGCCCGCAAGGGCGATGTAACCGCCGATCGAGTGCACGACCGTCGAACCGGCGAAGTCGTGGAACGGCGTCTTCATCGTCGCGAGCCACCCGCCCGGGCCCCACACCCAGTGACCGAAGATCGGGTAGATGAACCCGCTCACGGCGCAGCTGTAGAGCAGGTCGCCGCCGAAGGCGGTCCGCCCGACCATCGCGCCGGTCGTAACGGTGCTGCAGGTGTCGGCGAAGGCGTACTGGAACAAGAAGAACGCCAGGAACGCCACACCCGTCGACCCGTAGGTGTGCGGTGTGCC
>DATCCI010000306.1:0-6687 GCA_036511415.1 Acidimicrobiia bacterium | reverse complement strand
GCGAGCTGGAAAGCCGGACGAGCCGATTCGCTCGGGCCTCGAGCGATCGGACGGATGATTCGTCGTCGAGAACACCGAAGGCGTTCAGTGTGTTCGGATGCGGATCATCGAGCGGCGCATAGCGGCAGACCCGGACGCTCGTCGCGGCGATCGACACGAGGGTCCGTCCGCGCGGGTCGTTCGGCACAACGGGCTGCGCGAAGACCGGCGGCGTCAGGGGGCAGCCCGCCACCTCGATGCTGGCCACAGTGGCGCGCCATTGCGTCGACGTGGATGCCGTGCGAACACCGTTCGTGACGTAGGCACAGCCGCTCAACGACGCGCGCACCGTGACTGCGTGCCTCGGGTCGGAGAAGATGAGCACCAGGGCTTCGCCGTCATCCTCCTGGCAATTGCGAACCGGCCCGGGCGCAAGCGCGGGGAGCGCGTTCGCGGCCGCCTCGAATGTCGTGACAGTCGCGCGATCGACAACGGTCAAGTGCGTCCTGACGCTAAGCGGAGTGGCGGCGACCATCGGGCCGTAGCGACACACCTCGAGGCGGGTCGCGGTGAGCGGGACGAGTTTTCCGGAGAGGTTCACCACACCTGGGCTGGTGACGCGGTCGGGAAGAATTCGCGGACACGTCGGAGCCGCTGCAGCCGGAACAGTCGTCGTCGTCGACAACAAGGGATTCGTAGTCGTCGGTGCCGCGCCTCGATGGCTTCCGCCGGAGCACGCCGCGCACACGGCCAGGAGGAGGGCTCCTGCGCCAGTGCGGACCCGAATGCGTGACATACGGAACCTACGACGCCGGAACTCGCCGTGCGGGTTCCCGAGCGCGACCTCGAATCGCGGCACCACCGGCGGTCGTCACGCGGAACCGATTGTGGAAAGACTCACACCGGGCGCACAGCCGGGGTGGCCACGCTTCCCGGCGAGGCGCATCACCGTCGAAGTAAGGACCGACAGTGACATCGAATCGAAGACCGCGGAAATGGTGCCCTAGGCGGCAGCCGGCGGCACGCGGGCGCCGTTTCGGCCAGAGCCATACCGCGGTCGGAAGCACGACCCGCGTGACCGGATCGATGAAGCTCACGGCGACGTCGGTCGCGAGCGCGACGTTCACCGTCGACATGACCTCGATGTCGAGCGGTCAAAGCCTGCGCGACCAGCAATTCCAGGGCCGGATCATGGACACGGCCGACTTTCCGACCGCCACCTTCACGCTGACGAGCCCGCTCGATCTCGGCACCGTGCCGAAGGACGGCGCGCTGAAGACCTACTCGGCGAAGGGCACTCTGCAACTGCACGGCACGACGAAGCGCGTCACGTTCACACTCACCGCGCGACGCACCGGCAACGTGATCGGGGTCCAGGGGGACGAGCCGATCACCTTCTCGGACTACGGCATCAACAACCCGAGCGGCGGCCCGGCCAGCGTCGGCGATTCCGGACAGCTCGAATTCGTGCTCCAGCTCCAACCGAGCTGACCACGCACCGAACGCGCGCGTCACCCACGGTCGTCTCGCTTGACACTGAGTCCGGGCGAGGGTGTACGGTCAACGTCGACACGGCGATATCCTTTCCGTGCTGGAGCCCTGCTCACGACGAATCGGCGGCGAATCGGCGGCGAATCGGCGGCGAAGCGGGCAGGCTTCGGGAGCGTTGCTCCGGACCCCGGTAGCGCATTTGAGAATGCGTCAACTGCAGGGAGTCTGCGTATGGCAACAATCGTTTCCCGCAGGTACAGCGTCGCGCATCGTCCCCGCGTCATCGTCTCGAAACGGCTCGAGTCGACTCAAGACATCCGAACCGTCGTCGCGCTCATAGGCGAGTTGGACGCGGCGGCCCTCAACGCGCTCTTCGACACGTTCGACGACGCGATCGCACAAGACGACTCGGACGTCGTCGTCGACCTCGCGGAGGTCGAGTTCATCGGCGCGGCGTGGATCGGCACCCTCGTTCGGACTCGAGCCTGCCTCCAAGCGCAAGACCGCGAGCTGACGCTTCGTTCGCCCTCTCGCGTCGTGAACCGCCTCCTCGAGTTGTGCGGTCTTTCGTATCTGATCGAGCCGATCGGCCGAGCGCAGCCGGCGTAACCGCCAACCTGCCGGCCCGCCAATCCGTCACCCGGTCTCGGAGCTCTGCGCGAGCCGGCGGGCGAGATAACGGCGTTCGGCGTCGGTCGCGGCGAGCGCCAGCGCGTTGCGATACGAGACCGCGGCCTCGGCCGGCCGGCCGAGACGACGGAGCAGGTCGGCACGCGTCGCGAAGAGCAAGTGGTAACCCGAGAGCGCGCCCGAGTCGTCGAGCGCGTCGACCAGGCGTAGTCCCGCCTCCGGTCCGTCGGCCATCCCGACCGCGACCGCGTGATTCAGCTCGACGACCGGCGTCGGCACCATGCGCACGAGCTCCCGGTACAGCGCCGCGATCTCGACCCAGTCCGTCGCGCTCGCATCGGCCGCCGCCGCGTGACACGCGGCGATCGCCGCCTGCACCTGGTACGGGCCGGGCCGCCTGCGCCGGAGCGCGGCGTCGAGGCGATCGAGCCCTTCGCCAATCGCCTCGGCGTCCCAGCGAGGGCGGTCCTGTTCCTCCAGCGGCACGAGATCGCCGGCCTCGTCGACCCGAGCCGTGCGCCGGGCGTCGGTGAGCAGCAGCAGCGCGAGCAAACCCAGCGCCTCGGGCTCGTCCGGCATCAAGCCGACGAGCGTGCGCGCGAGGCGTATCGCCTCGGCGCACAGTCCGGCGCGCACCAACTCGGCGCCGGACGTCGCGGAATAGCCCTCGTTGAACAGCAGGTACAGGACCGCCAGGACGGCGCCGGTCCGTTCGGGCAGCAGGTATCCCGGCGGGACTCGGTACGGGATTCCCGCGTTTCGGATCTTGTGCTTCGCCCGTACCAGCCGCTGTGCCATCGTCGATTCGGGGACGAGGAACGCACGGGCGATCTCGGCCGTGGTCAGGCCCGCCAGCGTCCGGAGCGTCAACGCGACCTGCGCATCGCGCGAGAGCGCCGGGTGACAGCACGTGAAGATCAGCCGCAAGCGGTCGTCTTCGACGCCACTGTCCTCGATCCCGTCGTCGCCCTCGTCCGATGCGTCGGGCCGTGAGGTCACGGCCACCTCCTCGAGCTTCGCGGCCCCGGACGCGACGCGGCGCAAACGATCGAGCGCACGATTGCGCGCGGTCGTCGTGAGCCACGCGCCGGGGTTGCGCGGGACGCCGTCGCGCGGCCAGCGCTCCAGCGCTCGCGCGAACGCGTCCTGCGCGCACTCCTCGGCGAGGTCCCAGTCACCGGTCACCCGGATGAGGGTCGCGACGACGCGCCCCCACTCCGACCGGAAGGCCGCGACGACCGCGCCCTCGACCTCGTTCGCACCGGTCACATTTCCCAGATCGGCCTCACTTCGATCGTGCCGACCCGCGCGCCCGGGATCTTCGCGGCGATCTCGATCGCCTCGTCCAGATCCTTGGCGTCGACCACGTAGAAGCCGCCGATCTGCTCCTTCGTCTCTGCGAACGGACCGTCGGAGGTCAGCACCTCGCCGTTGCGGACCTGCACGGTCGTCGCGTCGGTAGTCGGATGCAGGCGCTCGCCCGTCTGCAGGACCCCGCGCTTGGTCATCTCCTCGCCGAACTTCATGTACTCGCCCATCATCGCCTCGCCCTCGGCCGGGCTCAACGCCTGGACGCCGGACTCGTCGGCGCAGATCAACAGGATGTATCGCATGGTTCCTCCTCGTAGGTATCCGATCACACCGACGACGAACAGACATCGCCGGAATCGACACCCGGCGCGAAAGATGCCCGGGCTCACGACTTCAGGAGCTCACCGGGAACGCCGGTGCTGCGCGAGGAAGAGCGCCCACGGTTCGCCGTCGGGGTCGTCACGGCTCGCGAACTCGTCGAGCAGATCGGCGATCCGCCGGTTCAGCTCTTCGCGGCGATCGGCGCTCAGCACCAAAGCCAGGCGCGTGGTCTCGAGCCGGGCTCCGGCGCCCGCGGCACGCACTTCGGCGAGGAACGCCTCGAGTGCGGCCGCGGTGACGCGCGCGCCTTGCGGAAGTCCCGCGTCGACGTCGAGCCGCCACGACTTGCCCGTCGACCGGTAGAGCTTCTCGACGCTGCCGCGCGCTCCGGATCGCCGGCCGGCGGGCGCGAGGAAGCCGTTCCGCACCAACGTCCGCACGTGGTACAGGACGGTCGCGGGGTCCACGCCGAGCTCGGTGGCGAGCTCCTTGTTCGACCGCGGCCCGTCGTACAGCGCCCGGATGATGCGCAACCGCAAAGGATGGGCGAGGGCCCGTACCTCTTCGGGAGTCGCCTTGCGCCGGCGCGCCGTCACCGCTTCATGCTAGCCCACTGATTGGGTATTCTCAATCAGTGGACGAAACGAGCAACGCGGACGAGACCCGCCGCACGCTGTGGCGGAACCGGAGCTTCGCCCATCTCTGGTGGGCCGAATCCATCTCGCAACTCGGCAGCCAGGTCAGCCTCCTCGCGCTCCCCCTCGTCGCGATCACGGTGCTCCACGCCTCGACCTTCGCCGTCGGCGCGCTCACGGCCGTGGAGTTCTCGCCGTTCGTGCTCTTCGGCCTGCCGGCGGGAGCGATCGTCGATCGGCTCCCGCACCGCCCGATCCTCGTCGTTGCCGATGTCGGACGCGCCGTCGCCCTCGCGTCGGTTCCGATCGCATACGCGTTCGGCGCGCTCACCTACGCGCAATTGCTCGTCGTCGTGTTCGTCACCGGGAGCCTGACGGTCTTCTTCGACGTCGCGTACCAGTCGATCCTTCCGTCCCTCGTCGAGCGCGACCAGATCGTCGAAGGCAACTCGCGGCTCGAGGTCAGCCGGTCGAGCGCGCAACTCGCGGGTCCGGCCGTCGGCGGCCTGCTCGTGCAGGCGATCGGCGCCGCGTCGGCGGTGACGGCGGATGCGGCCAGTTTCGTCGTTTCCGCGCTCTTGATCCGCGGCATCCGGGCAGATGAGCCGCGTGCCGAACGCGTCGACGACGATACGTCGACGTTGCGCGCGCTCGGCCGCGAGATCCGGGAAGGCCTGCGCTACGTACTCGGTCACCGCACCTTGCGGATGATCGCGGGGAGCACGGCGACGTCGAACTTCTTTTCCTCGATGACCGCCGCCGTGTTCCTGCTGTACGCCGTCCGCGAGCGGCACTACAGCGCCGGGCTGGTCGGAGCCGTGTTCGCGATCGGCAACGTCGGCCCGCTCGTCGCGGCGGTGACCTCGGCGCGGATCACGCGGGCCATCAAGCTCGGCCCTGCGATCTGGCTGGGCATGCTGCTCGCGCAGTTGGCCTTTCTCCTCCTGGGCGTCGCCCCCACGCAGCACGCATTCGGCTACTTCGCCGTCGCCTGGTTGCTCTTCGGCTTCGGCGGGACCCTGTACAACATCGCGCAAGTGAGCCTGCGCCAGGCCATCACGCCCCGTCGGCTCCAGGGCCGCATGAACGCGTCGATGCGGTTCATGGTCTGGGGAACGATGCCCTTCGGCTCACTCGCGGGCGGCGCGCTCGGCACCGCGATCGGGCTGCGGCCGACGCTGCTCGTCGCGGGAATCGGAGGACTGTCCGCCGTGCCCTGGGTGCTGGCCCGATCCGTGCGCGAGCTGGTCGCGATCCCGGAATCGGAAGGCGACGACTGAGCTCGCCGATCCGCCGGCTACAGCAGGAGCTCCGCCATCTGCACGCCGTTCAACGCCGCGCCCTTGCGCAGGTTGTCGCCCGTGACCCACAGGTCGATCGATCCGGGCTCGGACGGGTCTTCGCGAACCCGGCCGACGAGCACCGGATCGATGCCGGCGCCCTCCTGCGGGGTCGGGTAGCCGTTGCCGTCGTCGACGAGCAGCACGCCGGGCGCGTCGCGCAGAATTTCTACGACTTCGGCCTTGGACATCGGGCGGTGGAAGCGCACGTTGGCACTCACCGCGTGACCGACATATACGGGCACGCGCACGCACGTGACGGTGCACTTGATCTCGTCGTCGTGGAGGATCTTGCGCGACTCGCGCACCATCTTCCACTCCTCCGACGTGTAGCCCTGTTCCTGCACCGACCCCGCGAGCGGGATCACGTTGCCCGCGATCGGCTTGTCCCAGACCTCACCCTGCACGAGGAAGCCCGGCTGCGCGCCCGCGCGCCGCAACTCCTCCGAGCGGCCGTCGAGCTTGGTCCACTGCGCGTCGAGCTCGTGCAGGCCGATCTGGCCCGCGCCCGACACCGACTGGTAGGTCGACACGACCATTCGATCGATCCGCGCCGCGCGATGCAGCGGGGCGAGCGCGGTGACCGGAATCATCGTCGTGCAGTTCGGGCACGACGCGATGCCCCTCGGCATATCGCGCATGTCGTCGGGATTCACCTCGGCGACGACGAGCGGCACGTCGGGATCCATGCGGAACGCCGACGACTTGTCGATGACCTTCGCACCTGCGGCGACGGCCTGCGGCGACCATTCGATCGAGAGCGGCTCGTCGACGTCGACGATCACGAGGTCGAGACCGTCGAAGCAGCCGGGCCGCAGCACCTCGCACGTCACGGCACCGCCCGCGAACGCCAGCTTGCGACCGGCCGAGCGCGGCGACGCGTACGCCCGGAGCTCGCTCACGGGAAACGCGCGCTCCTCGAGGATTCGCAACATCTCGGTGCCGACCATGCCGGTGGCACCCATCAACCCGACTCGCAC
>DATCCI010000305.1:0-4938 GCA_036511415.1 Acidimicrobiia bacterium | reverse complement strand
AATCGTCGCGCCGGTCTCGGTCTGCAGGGCGATTTCGGTGCGTAGGGAGGTGCGCGGGCGCGTCGAAGCCGGCGATTTGCGGGCGGAGTGTGTTTAGGCGGCGAGCGCGGTGCGGTGGCGTCGGTGGCGGTGCAGAGCGAGGCCATTGACCATGAGCGCGTAGCCGAGCAGGTTGAGCGTTTGGCGGTGGTGGCCGAGGCTGTGGGCGCGGCGGAGCCAGAGGGTGTCGTCGAGGTTGCGGTTGATGGATTCGGCGTCGTTGCGGCGCGGGTAGAGGCGCGCGAAGTCGGGGTCAGTTGGGGCGATGGGTCGGACGTTTTCGGTCCGGTTCAGTTTCCGCGCGGCGTCTTGTTCGGTGTTGTGGACTCGGACGGTGATGATCCCGTTGCCGTGGTGGTGTGGGAGTTGGTAGTCGTTGTACCAACGATATTTTCCGGACTTGTCTTGGGTGCGGTGGGTGCGGACGCGGGCGAGTTCGGTGCAGTGGAGGTCGCCGCGTTCGGTGAGTTCACCGATCCCGACAGCGCCACCCCGGGCGTACGGCACTGTTGCATTGGCGGAGGGTCGGGTTGGGGGGTGAGGGTGGCGGGATGATCTCCCGCCGTTCTGGTCCGATACCCGCGTTCTCGCGTTCGGCGTTCGCCGGGTTCCGGTTCCCGCCTGAGATCATCGTCCTCGCGTTGCGTTGGTATCTCCGTTACGGGCTCTCCTATCGCGATGTCGAGGAATTGTTGGCCGAGCGTGGCATCGAGGTCGATCACGTGACCGTGTACCGGTGGGTGGCAGCGCTTCACGCCGTTGCTCGCGGACGCGGCCGGACCGTGCCGCCATGCGGTCGGTGACAGATGGTTCGTGGATGAGACGTATGTGAAGGTCGCCGGAGACTGGCGTTACGTGTACCGGGCGGTCGATCAGTACGGCCAGATCATCGATGTGTACGTCTCCGCCCGACGCGACACCCGAGCGGCGCGGCGGTTCTTCATGTCAGCGCTCGACGCGCATGGCGAGCCGATGGAGATCGTGACTGACCGGGCCCCGGCGTTGCGGGCTGCGATCGACGAGCTGATCCCGGCCGCGTTTCATAACACGGAGCAGTATGCGAACAACCGAGTCGAGTGTGACCATGGCCGGCTCAAGGCCCGACTCCGTCCGATGCGCGGCCTGAAACGCGACCACTCGGCACGAGTGATCATGCGAGGCCACGCGCTGATGCAGAACCTCTGGCGGGGCCACTACGAACTCGGCGTTGACGCGCGTGCCCATCGACGCATCGCGACCGCGTTCACCGAACTTGCCCACACCATCTGAACCGAGACGGACACGGACTCGACACCGCGCAGCCAAGTTCGACTCAACGCAACAGAGCCGTGGAGGGCAACCGGGTGAGGCTTTGCGATCTACAAGGTGGCGCGTATGGCGGCAGCTTCTCGGTCGGGCCGCCCGAGAGAGCTGACAGAGCTGCTGTTCGAGCTGGCCTGACCATCCGAGACCACCACAAGCCCGATACACGACATAGCGGCCGAACCTACCGAGCACGTGCATGGCAAGGTGCGACGAAACAGCTGCGGATGAGTCTCACCGACCCGGCGAACTGGGACATCCTCGGCGCGAGATTCGGGAAAGCGCCTTCTGGGGCACAGATGGCATCTGAACGATGGCCAGCGAGCTGCACCCAGCATTGAGGCCGGTTTCAGGCCGGGGGCACGCTTCCAACCGGGCCTCTGAGGCCTGCTTCAGTAGGCATTGCGCTGGCCGGTGCGCGTCCCGAAGTGGGCCGAAAGCCGGAAGGCATCTCGTGCGCCGATGTCAGACGAGCTGTTCGAACAGCGTGGCCCATTGTTCGAGATGACGATCGCCCAGGAAATGGGTGATGACCCGGTCGCGGCCTGCGGCGCCCATGTGTTCCGCGATGGGTGGGTCGTGCAGTAGCGAGCGCACCGCTCGCGCGTAGTCCTCGAGATCGTGTGCGTCGACGAGCCAGCCGGTCTCACCGACGATGATCTGGTCGACGATGCCACCTACCGCGCTGCCGACGACGGGTCGCGCTTTCCACATCGCCTCGGAGACTGTGAGGCCGAAGCCTTCGGCGAGGCTTTTTTGGACGACGACGGCCGCGTGCCGCTGCAGCGCGTTGACGATCGCGGCGGCTTCGGCACCGTCGGCCATTGGTACGCATGCGAGATGGATGCGACGGCGAAGGGCCGCGGGGAACCGTTCCCAGTCGACCAAACATGCGCGGAGCACACCGTCGGCCTCCGGATCGTCGGCGACCCCGCTTGTTTCCGGGCCCGCGAGGACGAGATGGGCGTCGGTGTGTGGCGCGATCAGGTCGGCGAAGCCGTGCATGACGCCCGGTATGTCCTTCATGCGGTCCCAGCGCGACGCTTGCAGCACGATCGGAACCGACGCGGCCGGCAGCGGTGAGGTCGTCAGGAGATCGACGCGGCGGGAGATCACCCCCGTCGAGCCGTTACGCCGGGTGAATCGCATCTCCCGGCTGGCGTCGCGGCCCGCGACGAGACCGACAGCTAACAACACTTCCCGCACGAGATCCGGGTCCATTGCTTCGTTCTTGGCGGAGAAGGGGTCGATCGAGGGCGGGATCGCGGCGAGACGGTCTCGAGGTATCCACGGCGGCGCGAACTGCACGCGCGAGAACACGAACGCGTCGACGTCTTCGATGTAGGGGCGTAGGAATGCCCACGCGCGTTCGGAATGAACGTTCTGGTCGTCGATGCCGACGTGACATCGCCACACGACCGACACGCCCTCGGGCATCGCGACGCGTGCGAGCGCGGCAGTCTGCGGATCGTGGAGGATCACGACGTCACCCGCGCGAAGGAACTCTCGTAACGCCTCGGCGTTACGGGCTGTCGCCTCCTCGTAGTGATGGTGTTCGGCAAGACCGAGTGGGCCGCCGTCGCCGGCCGTCCCGTACAGGTGATTGTGGATGCGTTTGGTGATCTCGAAGAAGCCGGCGTCGCCTTCGATCACGACCCAGCGGGCATCGATGCCCGCGCCCCGGGCATAGGCGAGCAGGGTCTGCAACAGCTCGGCAACTCCGCCGCCGGTTGCGGTGGAATTAACGTTGACCACGCGACGGTCTCCGAGGCGGCCGCGAGCGTCGGCGGCCGTGCGCTCGAACCGCTCGACCCGTTCGGGGCCGATCAGGTGCGCCAGCCGCTCGAGCGCGATCGGATGGACGTCGACTTCGGGAATTCCTGCCCGGGTCATGATTTTGTCACGCGCGGACGTCGGAGACGCCGAGCGCGATGATTTCGCGGAAGCTCTCGCGCATGCACTCCAGCATCAGATCGCCGTCGGGAATCGCGCCGGTGTCGATGTTCACCGCGACGAAGCAGGAACCATCGTACGACACGAGCGTCACGTTCAATGCCGACCCGATCGTCGGACCGAACGCGTACCACTCGGCGACATGCGCGCCCGCGAGGAATACGGGAACGTCGATTCCCGGCACGTTGCTCGCGAGGAAGTCGACGTGTTTGAGCATGCCGCCGATGACGCCGCGTGGGAGGACGTTGAGCGCCGCGGCAATCGTGTTCGTGTACGGGATCGCGGCTTCTTGGCGCGCGCTCAGGCACAACTGGTGGATTCTTCGCATGCGCTCGACCGGATTGTGCAATCCGGTCGGAACCTTGAATCGCATGAGCGTGATGCGGTTGCCGCCGATCGGATCGTCGGCGGTCCGGATGCTGATCGGCATCGTGAGCCTGAGCTCGTCGACCGAGAAGCCCCGACGTTCGTGATACCGGAGCAGGCCGCCACTGATCGCGCCCAGGAAGGCGTCGTTGAGTGTGAGACCTAACGCCCGGGCTGCGTTGCGGAGTGCGTCGAGGGGCATGGTGAACGCGTCGTAGTGCCAGGCGAGTCGGCGATCCTGCATGATCGGTGACAACGTCGAGCGCACGGGTTGCACGGTCCGCGCGACCGAGCGGATGAGCTCTAGGCCGTTCTCCACGGCGGTCGCGGGATGCCGCACCGTTCGCCGCACCATCGCGTGGTTCGTCTCGAGAAGGGTTCGCGGGACGTGCGCGATCCGAGACAGGTTGTGACAGAGCGCGTCCCGCGCCAGGTCCACCGGCGACAACTGCTCGGGATCTGGCGCGTCAGGCATCGGGCCGAGCGTGCTCGGTTCGGGCTCGAGATCGAAGAGGTACTTCGCCATCTCCATGCCACCGATCCCGTCGGTGAGCGCGTGATGCAGCTTCAGGATCAGGGCGGCTCGACCTCCTTCGAGCCCGTCGACGAGCGTGAACTCCCAGAGCGGCCGGGCGCGATCGAAGCCGGCCATGCCTGTCTGACACGCGTATTCGAAGACCTGTGCGAGCGTGCCGGGCGCGGGAACCCCGATGTGGCGCGTGTGGAACTCGATGTTGAAGTCCGGGGCGACCGCCCACCGCGGATTGGCGAGGCGCCACGGCGCCTGCACGACTCGGTGACGGAAGCCCGGCGATATGCGAGTGGCCCGTTCGATCCGGTCGAACAGGCGCGCCAAGTCGGGCACATGGTCGAGCACCACCACGCTCACGATCGTCGAACGCAGAAGCGGGTCGGCCTCCATGTACCAGGAGAACGCGTCACTGTCGCGCATGTACGCATCATCGGGTGCCATCGGCGGACCTCTCTCGACTACTCCCGATCATGCGACCCGGGGTCGGACGCGCCCAGGGCCGATCGGCCCTGACCGCGCCTACCTGGGACAGAACTCGTGACCTCCGGCCCTACATTCTGGGGCCGCCGGCGCCGTAGGTTCGCGACCGGAAGCTCCCCTCTCGAGGGCGCTGTTGCGTTGAGCAGCACGGCGCCGCGCGTGACCGGGTGGCCGTCTCGTTTCGTATTCAGACGGTGCTCGCGAGCTCGGTGAACGCGGCCGCGACGCGACGAAGGGGACGAGCATCGACACCGAGTTCGTAGTGG
>DATCCI010000304.1:0-3465 GCA_036511415.1 Acidimicrobiia bacterium | reverse complement strand
GGCCCCGCTCCGCGCACTCCTTATCGCGACAACATCATCCACTACAACTGGCACTGGTTCACCAACTGGGGAACCGGCGAGATCTGCAACAATGGAACACACGAGATCGACGTCGGGCGTTGGTTGCTCGGCGTCGACTATCCGAGCAGCGTGATCTCAACCGGCGGACGCTTCCACTACGCCGACGACTGGCAGTTCCCCGATACGCAGGAAGCGACGTTCGTGTTCGACGGTGGCAAGAGCATCATCTGGCAGGGCCAGAGCTGCAACGGACTTGATCTCTACGAGCGTTCGCGCGGCACCACAATCCTCGGCACCAACGGCAGCGTGGTAGTCGATCGGGACGGCTACGTCGTCTACGATCTCAAGAACAAGATCGTCAAGCAAGTGACGGCGGCCCCGAAGAGCGACAGCCTCAACACGGTCGGTGACGACTGGCTGACGCAGCTGCACATCGACAACTTCACGAGCGCAGTGCGCACGGGCACGAAGCTCTCCGCGCCGATCGAAGACGGCGCCAAGACCGGGATGCTGTGCCACCTCGGCACGATCTCGCAGCAATTGGGTCGCAAGCTCACCACCGATCCGAAGAACGGCCACATCCTCGGCGACGAGGAAGCGGCCAGGCTCTGGTCGCGCCAGTACGACCCGCGGTGGAAGCCGGTGGTGTGACCGGGCTCCACGAGGATCGCTGCTTCGATCCCGACCCGACGATTCGGCGCCACGCGCGCGCGTTGTACGACGAGACGCGTGCGCTGCCGATCGTCTCACCGCATGGACATGTCGATCCCGTGATCCTCGCGTCAAACGACGCGTTTCAGGATCCGGTGTACGATCTTGCCAGGCGCGCTTATCGGCTGACTTGAAGCGTGGCGTCGGCAGCCCGTGGTGCGGCAGCGGGTTCATCCTGACGGTCGGGCGTGAAACTTTCCAACCATTTGCGGCGGTAGGGTATCTAAGGCTGTAAGCGATAGTCACTGACCCTATTTCCAGACTGGACACCACAATGATTGGCGTTGCCACCCTCCTCGGACTCGCACTGAGCCTCCAGGCTCCCGATCAGGTACCCACTCGCGCCGATGCGCGGCCGTCCGCTCCCCTCCCGGTCGCGTCCCGAATCGGCGCGCCGACGGATACCGGTGCGACCGCGATCCGCGCGGACGCTCCGCCCGTGATCGATGGCAAGGACGACGATGCGGTTTGGCGCACTGCCCCGCTCATAACGAGGTTCAAGCAGTGGGCCCCCACCGAGGGAAAGGAGCCCCGTTTTCGCACCGAAGCGAAGGTGGCCTTCGACGCGGCCAATCTTTATGTGTTCGTGCGAGCGTTCGACCCCCACCCCGACAGCATCATCCGCCTCCTCGAGCGGCGTGACACCTTCACGCCCTCCGACATGATCTGGATCTTCGTCGACTCCTATCACGATCGGCGGACGGGTTACGAGTTTGGCGTCAATGCGGCCGGCGTGAAGATGGACCAGGCCGTGTACGACGGTGGAAACGAGGACGGCGCCTGGGACGGCGTATGGGACGTGGCCACCACGATCGACTCGCTGGGGTGGACGGCCGAGTTCCGCATTCCTCTCTCGCAGATGCGCTACGGCCAGGAGAAGTCGCATACGTTCGGCTTCGCCATCGACCGGGACCTCTATAGATACGCCGAACGGGTGAGCTGGCCGACGCTCAGCCAATCGAAGCCGGACCTCGTGTCGCAACTGGGCGCCCTCGACGGCCTGGACGATCTGGAAGCACCGCGCCGGCTCGAGGCGCTGCCCTACGTCGTCACCAAGAGCGCGTCGCAGATCACCAACAACGCCTACGCGCAGAAATCGAACGTGACGGTCGGCGGCGACGTGAAATACCGCGTGGCTCCGAACCTGACGCTCGACGCGACAATCAATCCGGATTTCGGGCAGGTGGAGTCGGACCCCGCGGTCCTCAATCTCACGGCGTACGAGTCGTTCTTCGACGAGCGGCGGCCCTTCTTCGTCGCTGGACGCGGGCTGTTCCGCTTCGATGTGAACTGCAGCGCCGTCAATTGCAACGGCGAGTCGCTCTACTATAGTAGGCGCATCGGGCGGACGCCCGAGCTGGCGGGCATCTACGGCGACACCGTTCCTTTGCAGCCGACGACAATCCTGGGCGCCGCCAAGCTTCTGGGCCGATTCCCGCACGGGACGACGATCGGCGTGCTGGACGCCGCCACCGAGCGCGCGACGAGTCCGGGTGATACGACGTACGAGCCGCGGACGAACTTCGCCGTCGTGCGCGCGACACAGGACCTGCGCGGCGGCAACAGCACCATCGGTGGAATGTTCACGGCCGTGAACCGAAGTGTGGATTCGTGGTCATCGCCCTATCTCCCGAAAAGCGCGTATGTGGGCGCCGTGGACTTCAGGCACCGCTTCTTCAAGAACAACTACGAGATCTCCGGATCGCTCGACCAGAGTCACGTGCAAGGAAGCCGCGCGGTGATTCTCGCCACGCAGACCGATGGGGTGCACAACTACCAGCGTCCTGACGCTGCGCTTCCGCTCGACTCCACGCGCACGGCGCTCACCGGTGACGCGCAGGAGTTCAGGTTCGGCAAGGTCGGCGGACAGCACCTCCTGTTCGAGACCGACTACCAGCGTCGCTCGGAGGGTTTCGAGATCAACGACTTGGGCTTTCTCCGGCGCGCGGACCAGCAGTCGTGGAACACGTGGGTCGGATTCTTCGATCGGCACGAGCGAAAGTTCTACAACCGCCTTCAGTGGAACAACAGTTGGTGGCAGTACTGGACCACGGACGGTTTGCCACTCGAGGCGGCGTACAACACCAACACTCATATCACGTTCAAGAACAACTGGTCGTTGCACACGGGCGGCACCGTGGGACAGCTCGGCACCACCTACGACGATCGAGGAGCGCGCGGCGGGCCGGCGATCCGGCAGGACGCCTACATCGCGCCGTGGCTCTTCATCCTTGGCAACGATCGCCGAGCAGTGGTGCCATCCATGTCGTTCAACTTTTCCCGGGGAGACGCCGGCCGCAACTCGTCGTTGAATCTGAGCCCCGAGCTCGACTACAAGTTCCTCGGGCGATTCAGCTCGGCGCTCTCGTTCAGCTGGTCGCACAACATTGCCGACAACCAGTGGTACGGCAACTTCAGCGACGCCGCGGGGACGCACTACACGTTCGCGCACCTCGATCAGACGACCACGTCGGCGACCGCGCGCCTCAACTACACATTCACGCCGGACGTGTCCTTCCAGGCGTATGTGCAGCCGTTCGTGTCGAAGGGCACCTACAGCAACGTGCGCCAACTGTCGGCGACGCCCCGAGCGGCGGCGTACGACGACCGCTATGCGCCGTACAACAATCCCTCGGTAACCAGCGATCCCGGCGGATTCAACTTCAAGGAGTTTCAGTCGAACATGGTTTTCCGCTGGGAGTACAATCCGGGGTCGACCCTCTTCCTCGTGTG
>DATCCI010000303.1:0-2515 GCA_036511415.1 Acidimicrobiia bacterium | reverse complement strand
TCGACCCGCTCGCCGCCGACGTTCAGGGTGTAGGAGTCGGAGAAGGTCACCTCGGGCGCGGGCCGGGTCGGGTCGTTGTCCCGCAACAGGAGCCGGCGGGTTTCCTCGTGGCCGATGCGGACGATGTCGTCGCCAAACAGGCTGGCCGCTCCGGCGTGGTCGGCGCGGTGGTGGGAGTAGACCAGATGGGTCACGCGGTTGGTCACCCCTTCCGCGGCGGCGATCTCGTCCACGGCTCGGCGAAGGTTGTGGCCGATGGTGGGTGGGGCGTCGAACAGCGCGACTCCGTCGTCAGTGGTGAGGAATGCCGACAGTAGGTCCCGTCGGTGACCCAGAACAGGTTCCGCTCGACCCGGCCGACGTGGTAGCCCTGCTCGTTCAGAGCCGTCCGAACGCCGAGAGCGGGACCGGCCGCGTAATCCGGCAGAACCCGGAAGCCGCCGGCGTCTGAGGTGGTTGCGGTCATCATTGCTTCCTACGCTTGTGGCGCGTCCAGTCGCGGCGCGCGGTCGGGGATTAGATTGTGGACGCTACGCGGCAGAATTTGCTTTGGCAAGCAATTCACTGTGGCAGGTCAAGGACAAAGGGGCGATTCGCCTTTGGATCAGCGGTGAGCCTCGAGCTGCTCGGCGATCTCCGAGAGGGCATGGGCCGCCTTGCCGACGATGCTGGGGTCGACGTGGTCGAACACCCGGTCGCGGACGCTGGCCAGATGGGCGGGCCACGCCCTTTTCAGTTTCGCGAGGCCGGCCGGGGTGAGCTTGGCGATGTTGCCTCGAGCGTCCTCGGAGCTGGTTCGTTTCGTGACCAGGCCGCGTGCCTGGAGATCGTCGACGAGCCGGGTCATCCGACTGGCCGACAGGGCGGCCGCGTTGGCGAGGTCGGTCATCCGGAGCTCGCGGCCCTGCGCCTCGGACAGGCACATCAGCGTCGTGTACTCGTTGGCCGTGATGCCGACCGTCCGCACGAGGTCGGCGTCCAGGCGACGCGGCAAGGAGAGCAATATCCGCATCAGTGCCCGCCAGAAGACCTCTTCGGTCGCGTTCAGTGGTTCGACCTTTGCCACCCGAAGAGCCTACTTGCTTCGACAAGCATCCGGGCGTCTCCTTCACAGAAGCTGTGTCGCCATGCTTCGTCGAGCGGCGGAGACGGCCCAGCGGACCTCTTGACGATGGAGGTAACATTGCCAATGATTGCTTGCGCAAGCAGTTATCTCATCCAAGGTTATGCGCGGCAACCAGGAGGTTCCGGTGACCATCGACCCCCAGGGCCTCTCCTCTGCGCACCTGATAGTCGAGTACGGCGACTACGAGTGCTCGTATTCCAGTCAGGCCTACCGGTAGATTCAGCAGGACCGGCTCGGAGGGCAGGTCGGGTTCGCGTGGCGGCAGTTCCCGCTGACCGACGTCACCCGCATGCGTTGGCTGCCGCACTCGCCGAGAGACTGTCAAGACCTGTGGATCGAGATCTTTTAGGGTCAGGCGACCATGACCTCCTCGACGCCGGCGGTGGGTCGTTCGACGCGTTCTTGGGCTGGTTCGTGGTGGCAAGGGCGTCTTTGATTGCCTTGACGATCGCGGTGCGGAAGGTCTCGACCTCTGCGGGGGCGACTCGCTCGATGATCGCGACGGCATCGGTGAGCGCGTCGATCGGCTATGGCTAGCCGACCCACGAAATATTCGTGAGTCGGCTAATGTTTGCTCTGGGCACAGTTTCGAAGGAGAAGTTGCCATGGCAAGAGCAGTGCAGTTCGATTCGTACGGGGATGTCGACGTCCTCGAGGTGCGCGACGTACCGCGTCCCGTCCCGCAGATCGGTGAGGTTCTCATCGAGGTCAGAGCGGCAGGTATCAACATCAGTGAGGCGGTGATCCGCAGCGGCGCTGTCGATGCCCTGTTCCCGGCCACCTTCCCGTCGGGTGAGGGGAGCGATCTGGCGGGCGTGGTGGCCGAGCTCGGTTCCGGCGTCTTTGGTTTCAGCGTCGGCGACGAGGTGATCGGGTTCTCCATGCGACGTTCCAGCCATGCCGACTACGTGACGGTCTCGGCAGATCAGGTGACCCGGAAGCCGTCCGAGGTGCCGTGGGAGGTTGCAGGCTCGCTGTTCGTCGCGGGCACGACCGCATACGCCGCCGTGCGCGCGATGCGTCTTCAGCCCGGTGAAACCGTCGCGATCGCTGGCGCCGCAGGCGGGGTCGGTTCGTTCGCGGTCCAACTCGCCCAACGAGCAGGAGCGACTGTGCTCGGGATCGCTGGGCCCTCCAACGACGCCTGGCTCACGGCGCACGGTGCGGTTCCGGTCAACTATGGTGACGACCTGCCCGATCGGCTGCGAACGGCATCACCGTCCGGCCGCGTCGACGTATTCCTCGACTTCTTCGGCGGCGGATATGTCGCAATGGCTGTCGAGAGCCTCGGCGTTGCGCGCGATCGGGTGAACACGACGACGGATTTCGGTGCCGTCGCACAGTTCGGCGTGCAGTCGGCGGGCGGGGCGGATGCCGCGACCGCCAACG
>DATCCI010000302.1:0-4833 GCA_036511415.1 Acidimicrobiia bacterium | reverse complement strand
CGTTGACCAAGCGCAAGCGTTCTCCGCCGATCCCGGATTGAAAGACGCGATGGGGCGCGCGGGTGTGACGGCCCCTCCCCGCATCGAGATCGTGGTCGAGGCGTAGGCCCTGTCTCCCCGCCGACCTCCCGAGGTCATCGCGTTCGAACGCGAGTTCCCGGGCGCTCGTTGGCTCTCGAGCCGCTGCGCCCGGGAACTCGAAGTCGTCGGCAATCTCGTCGAGACCGCCATCGGCGCGGTCTGTCGACGTTATGGCCTCTCCCACGCCGCGCTGAACGCGCTGGCCGTCATCGAAGGCGAAGGCCAACCGATGCTGACGGGCGAGGTTGCGGCACGCATGCACATCACGAGTGGCACGGTCACCTCGCTGCTCGACAATCTCGAACGCAAGCGTTACGTCGTACGCAGCAGCGACCGCGAAGACCGCCGACGTGTCCTCGTCGACATCACCCCGACCGCACAGGCCGTCCTCGACCAAGCGCTGCCCGCCATCCAGCAGGTCGCCCGCCAACTCGTCGACCGCATCGGACCCCAACGACAACAAGCGCTGCTCGACATTCTCGACGAGATCCGCGAGGCAGCCATCGACCTACCCGACGACCTCCCCGAACCACAACCTCGACAACGCCCCAAACGAAGAGTTCGCTGAGCGTCCCTAGAGCTGCTCGAGCTGTCGCTGCCTCACCGCGATGAGCTTCTTCACCAACGCTTTGGGAAGCGGCTCGTCGACACTGAACTGCAGCGCTCCCTTCGAGGTGACGTACCCGACGAGGTCGTCCGCGAGTTCGGGTAGCACTGACCCGCTGTGCGGGAGGTAGCTGAGGTGCTTCTTGAATGCCGCGAAGCCGGCAACCACCTTCCCCTTCAGCCGAAAGGCCGGCATGCCGTAGGAGATGCCTTGTTCGGCCTCGGGCACGATCTCGAGGATCGTCTTGCGCAATCGCTCGAGGGTCCCGCGTTTGGGTTCGTCGAGCGCCGCCAGGTAGTCGTCGACCTCTCGTTCGGACACCCTCCAGTCTAGGAAGCTGTCAGCTCGGGGTGCCGAGCCCGAGGATCTCGACCGCTCGCTCTCGCATCTCCACCTTGCGCACCTTGCCGGTCACGGTCATCGGGAACTCATCGCAGACGTGGAGGTAGCGAGGGATCTTGTAGTGCGCCAGCTGCCCGTCGCAGAAGGAGCGCAGCTCGTCGATGGTGAGTGACGCGCCGGGATTCACGCACACCCAGGCCATGAGCTCCTCCCCGTACTTCTCGTCGGGGACGCCGATGACTTGGATGTCGGCGATCGCGGGGTGACGGTAGAGGAACTCCTCGACCTCTCGCGGATAGACGTTCTCGCCGCCGCGCAGCACCATGTCCTTGATCCGGCCGACGATGGCGACGTAGCCGTCGTCGTCCATCGTGGCGAGGTCGCCGGTGTGCATCCAGCCGGCCGCGTCGATGGCCTCGGCCGTCTGCTCGGGCGCGTCCCAATACCCGAGCATGACGGAGTAGCCGCGCGTGCACAGCTCTCCGGGCGCGCCTCGCGGTGCGGTGAGGCCCGCGACCGGGTCGACGATCTGCACTTCGACGTGGGGCATGACTGTTCCGACAGTCGAGACGCGGTGCTCGATGTCGTCGCTGCGACGCGTCATCGTGGAGACGGGCGACGTCTCGGTCATGCCGTACATGATCGTGACCTCGGTCATGTGCATCTCGGACACGACGCGCTTCATGACCTCCACCGGGCAGGGAGCGCCGGCCATGATGCCGGTGCGCAGCGATGAGAGGTCGTAGTCGGCGACGTCGGGCAGGCCCAGCTCGGCGATGAACATCGTCGGGACGCCGTACAGCGAGGTGCACCGCTCGTCCTGTACAGCCCGCAGCGTCGCGGCCGGGTCGAACGCGGGTGCCGGGATGACGATCGTCGCGCCGTTCGAGGTGGCGCCGAGGTTCCCCATGACCATGCCGAAACAGTGGTAGAAGGGCACGGGTACGCAGACGCGATCGGCATCGGTGTAGTCGAGCAGCCTCCCGACGAAGAAACCGTTGTTGAGGATGTTGTGGTGCGAGAGTGTCGCGCCCTTCGGGAACCCGGTGGTTCCCGACGTGTACTGGATGTTGATCGGGTCGTCGAAGCGCAGCATTGCGGCGCGCGCTGCGAGCGCGGCATCGTCGACGTCACAGGACGCGAGGCCGGCCCAATGCTCGCTTCCGAGCAGCACCACGTCCTCGAGCCCACCACACCGATCGCGCACTTGGGTGATCATGGCGGAGTAGTCGCTTGTCTTGAACGACGGCGCCGCGATCAGCAGGCGAATGCCGGCCTGGTTCAACACGTACTCGAGCTCGTGGCTCCGGTATGCGGGGTTGATGTTCACGAGGACCGCGCCGATCTTGGCGGTCGCGTATTGGACGAAGACCCACTCGGCGCAGTTCGGCGACCAGATGCCCACACGGTCGCCCTTGGCGATTCCGAGCTGCAGGAGCGCCGTCGCGACCCGATCGACCGCCTCGTCGAGCTGCTGGTAACTCCACCGGCGACCGGCCGGGACATCGACGAGCGCCTCGTGCTCAGGTTGGCAAGCGACCGTTCGCTCGAGGTCCTCGCCGATCGTCCGCCCGATCAGGGGCAGGTCGCTCGAGCCGCTCGCGTAGCTGCGCTCACGCACCGCGAACCGCGGCTTCCCGTCCGAAACCGCTCGTTGTCAGCATCACCGTTCATACTGCCAGCAACACGGCGTGCGCGCCCTGTGCGCTGCGCATTCCCATCTCAGTCCTCGCGTGATGGAACCCTCGACGGCGACGATCTCGCGATCGGTGTACGTGTGCAGCGTCCCGTCGGCATCGACGAGCGCGACGGTCGCGTACGCCGGGTCTCGATCGTCATCGACGACACCAACGCGATCGACACCAACATCGGCTGACCGGGACTGAGATGCAACCGACACCAAGGCACCCAGACGACGTCGTATCGCGTACCTAGGGCGACCGCGCGCAAACTTGCGTACGAGCTGGCGACACGCGGTTGCGCACACCGTTTGTCGTCCGATCCGCAGGTTTTTGAAGCGAATCTCACATGACGGTGTTGCTCCGCGCGTGTACTCACTTTTCGCCTCGGCGGCCTTCGTCGAGAGTCCCGAGAACGAGGAGCGACTGCGAGCCGCTCTTGGGCGCAAGGCTCGCGCTCTCGGTCGGGCTGGCGACGCGGGCTACGAGACCCATCTCGTACTCCTGCAATGGGCTCTCGGGTCAACCGACCAATGGCAGCGCCTCCTGAGCGATGACCCACCGACAGCGCCCCATCCACAGTTCGTTTGGGTCGTGGATTTCTTTCCGGACCCGCCCACGCTCACGCGGTTATTTCCAGCGACCAGCTTCGCATCCACGTAAACGTCGCTGGGCCAGCCGTGTCCGATCGCGAACCAGACGGCGCACCCAGATCGGCAGATATGGATGCGGGGGTAGTTGGTTCAGCCGTTCGACTTGATGTGGCGCGGCTTCGCGCATCGCGCGCCTGACAATGCGTCCGTTTGCCGGTCGGATGGTCGATGGTGGGACATTCGACTCTGGTGGTACTGCCGTCGAAGGAGGAGGTTGGTCGTTGCGAGCGCCCGTTCCCAGGGGTGTGTGTTCGTGGGAGGGATGCAATGCGACGTTTGGCGTTCATCGTTGTTGTCGTTGGTGTGGCGGCTGCGCTGTTGGCCGGTTGCCTTGCGCTCACAACGCGATATTGGGTCGCAACCGAACCTGGCTGTCAGCTCCAGGGGTGCGTGGGAACGAGCGTTGGCGTCAGTCCCGATAGCACACGGGTGTACGTCACCAGCGCCGAAAACGGCTCCTCCTCGATGACCACCTACAACGCGTCCGACGGCGCGCGGTTGTGGACGGCGTCCTATGACGGGCGTTTCTCCACGGATTCTCCCCCGGTGGGTCTCAAGGTCAGCCCGGACGGCACCAAGGTCTACGCCACGGGAGGGGGCTATGGCACGAGCAGCGACTGGGGCACCGTCGCGTACCGCGCTTCTGACGGCACCCAGTTGTGGGTCGCACGCTATTCTCCGGTGAGCATCAGCGGCGGCCCGTCGGGCTTTGCGATGAGCGCGGATGGGACCAGGCTCTACGTCACCGGCAACGTTCGCGACAACTCCGACGTCCGCTACACCACGGTCGCGTACGACACGTCTGACGGGGCGCAGCTGTGGGTCGCGCTCTACAACTACGACAACTTCAACAGCTCTGTCGACGAGGCATCGACCATCGGGGTAAGCCTCGACGGCACGAAGGTGTTCGTGACCGGCCCAAGCTTTAACGCAACCGGCAGCACCGACTACGCCACCGTCGCGTACGACGCTTCTGACGGCACCCAGTTGTGGGTCATGCGCTACAACACCGGCCTGCCGGGGGCTCTCTCCGATATTCCCCGCAGCCTGGGCGTGAGTCCCGACGGAACCAAGGTCTACGTCACCGGGACGGCCGAGACACGCCTTGGGGAGTACGCCACAGTCGCCTATGACGCCGTGAACGGCACTCAATTGTGGGTGGCGCTGTATGGCGAGGACGACACCTACGCGTCGGCGTCGAGCCTCGCGGTGAGCCCTGATGGCCTGAAGGTCTACGTGACGGGGTGGTCCGCCCCCCCGTCGTCCGCGCAGAGGGTCTTCACCACGGTCGCGTACGACACTTCTGCTGGCTCCCAGTTGTGGGTCGCGATGTCCAAGGTGGGCGCCCAACCATTCGGCATCGTGGTGAGCCCGAACGGCAGGTACGTCTACGTCACCGGCTACGGGTTGAAGTCCGGCAGCGCTGCCGCGTCGGACGCATATGGCACGTCCGATGGTAGTTGGCAGGGAA
>DATCCI010000301.1:0-3318 GCA_036511415.1 Acidimicrobiia bacterium | reverse complement strand
CGGGCAGATTCCCGCAGCCGATCGCACGTCGACGCCGTCACAGCAGTTCTGGATCTGGGCCGGCGCGAACATCGCCCCGATCAACTGGATCCTCGGAGCACTCGGGATCATTCTCGGCCTGAGCGTCGTCGAGACGCTGCTCGTGCTGGTCGTCGGCAACCTCGTCGGCTGCGCGATCTTCGGCGCCTTCTGCGTCATGGGCAAGAGAACCGGCGTGAACCAGATGGTGCTCTCCCGCGCCGCATTCGGTCGCCGCGGCGCGTACCTGCCTGCCGCTGCCCAGCTCGTGATGACGATGGGCTGGCTCGGCGTCAACACGTGGGTCGTGCTCGACCTCGTGCTCGGCATCTTCAAGCACATGGGCTACGACCATCCGGGCATGGGCACGAAGTACGCCGTCGGGATCGGGATCATGGCCGTCCAGTGCCTGATCGCGATCGTCGGCTTCTATCTCATCCAGTCGTTCGAGAAGTACACGGTCCCGGTCGCCGCGGTGATCGTGGTCGTGATGACGATCCTCGCCTGGTCGAAGGTGACCATCGTGTGGGGCCACTCGACCGCCCACGGCTCCGACAAGCTCACGGCCGTCACCCAGCTCCTCACCGCGATCGGTGTCGGCTGGGGCATCACGTGGCTCACCTGGTCGTCGGACTACACGCGCTTCATCAAGCCAAGCGTCAGCGACAAGAAAGTCTTCTGGACGACAGCGTCGGCGATCTTCATCCCGACGGTCTGGCTGGGCTTCCTCGGAGCGACGATCGCGAGCGCCGGCGTGTCGCGGGATCCGGCCGACTTCGTGACCGCCGCGTTCGGTGCGTTCTCGATTCCGGTCCTCTTCCTCGTCATGCACGGGCCGGTGGCGACGAACATCCTCAACCTGTACTCCGCGACGCTCGCGGCGCTTTCGCTCGACCTGAAGCTTGCGCGCTGGAAGGTGAGCGTCGTCGTGTCGATCGTCGGCACCGGGGTCCTGATCTGGTTCATCCAGTCCGGGAGCTGGGCGAATCGATTCGACCAGTGGCTCTCATCGGTGGTCCTGTGGATCTCCGCGTGGGCGGGAGTGATGGTCGTCGACTACTTCCTGTTCCGCCGGCGCAAGATCGACGTCGACGCGCTTTACGCGTCACCGGAGACGTCGATCTACGGCGACGTGAACTGGGCGGCCGTGATCGCGATGCTCAGCGGCCTCGTCGCCGGTTGGGCGTGGGGCTACGGGCTCGTCCCGGCGTTGCAGGGCCCGATCGCGAAGGCGACGCACAACGTCGACATCTCGTGGCTCACCGGGTTCGGCGTGGCGGCGATCCTCTACTACGCGCTGACGCCGCTGCTCGCAAAGAACAAGCAGCCGGTGCAAGCGCCGACCGCGGTCTAGAAACGCGGGCCGGGCGCCGCTCGCGGCGCCCGGCTTCCGCCTTACGACGCGACGGATGCGCGCACGGGACGTAGCTCGTCGCCGAAGCGGGCGCGCGCCACGAACTGTCCGATACCGGGGGAAGCGACGAGCTCCTCGTTCTCGACGAGCACACGTCCGCGGAGCAGCACGACATCGGGCGAGCCGGTCACCGTCGTGCCTTCGTAGAGGTTGTAGTCGGAGCGCGAGTGGTGTGTCGCCGCCGAGATGGTGACCTGCTTCTCGGGGTCGAAGATCACGAGATCCGCGTCGGAGCCGACGGCGACGGTGCCCTTCCGCGGGTAGAGGCCGAAGAGCTTCGCGGGGCTCGTCGCGAGCAGCTCGACCATCCGGTTCAGGCTGATCCGGCCCGTGCGCACGCCGAACTCGTGGATCATCTGCAGGCGGTTCTCGAGACCGGGGCCGCCGTTCGGGATCTTCGAGAAGTCGTCCTTGCCGAGCGTCTTCTGTCCGTCGAAGAGGAACGCGCAATGGTCGGTCGAGATCACCGACAGGGCGTCGGTGCGCACCGCGTTCCAGAGCACGTCGTGGTTCGACTTGTCGCGCACCGGCGGCGAGTAGACGTACTTCGCGCCTTCGAAGTTCGGCTTTGCGATGTCGTCGAGACTGCAGAAGAAATACTGCGTGCACGTCTCGCCCCAGACGTCCCAGCCCTTCTCGCGCGCGAGCGCGATCGGCTCGACCGCCTCCTTGCACGTGACGTGGACGACGTAGAGGGGCGAGCCCGCGAGGTGCGCGAGCTGAATCGCGCGGTTGGTCGCCTCGCCCTCCGCTTCCGGCGGCCGCGTCAGCGCGTGGTAGAGCGGCTCGGTGTTGCCCGCGGCGAGCGCCTGCTTCACGAGCACGTCGATCACGTCGCCGTTCTCCGCATGCACCATCACGAGCGCACCGGTCTTCGCGGCGACTTCCATCGTGCGGAAGAGCGTCTCGTCGTCGACCATCAGCGCGCCCTTGTACGCCATGAAGAGCTTGTACGACGTGACCCCCTGCTCGGGCAGCGTCGCGAGCTCCTCGAGCGTGCCGCCCTCCGTCAGGTCGGTGACCGCCATGTGGTAGCCCATGTCGATCACCTGCTTGCCGGCCGCCTTCGAGCGCCACTCGTCGAGCGCCTGCGCGAAGGTTTGCCCATGTGACTGGATGACGAAGTCGACGTGGCAGGTCGTACCGCCGAACGCCGCCGCCGTCTGCCCGGCCTCGACGTCGTCGATCGTCACCGTTCCGCCGAACGGCATGTCGAGATGCGTATGCGGGTCGATGCAGCCGGGCAGCACGTACTTGCCGGCGGCGTCGATCACCTTGTCGGCCTGCATGTCGAGCGACTCGCCGATCAACGTGATGGTCTCGTCCTCGACGTAGAGATCGGCGACGTAGTCGTCGGCGGCGGTGACGACGCGACCGTTACGAATCAGAACCGACATGGAGTCCCCCTTGTGTTCGCACGACTGCGTCCGTACGACCGTCGTCCGAACTCTAAAGAGCCTGGGGCCGCTCGTGTGAGCGGCCCCAGGCGAGAGTGAAGCGAGCCGGCGCTACTTGCCGCCAAGGGTCAGCTTGACCGTCGCGGGCTTCCAACTCTTGCCGTTGACGTCGAGCCCTTGCTTCTTCAGCAGGGCGACCGCCTTCTTCGCGAGGTCGCTCCGGTACGCGCCGGCCGTCGGCGCCTTCTTGATCACGCCGAACTGCTTCGCGATCGAGGCGGTGCGCGTGTAGTCCGCCGTGTTCATGATCCCGATCCCGCTCGCGTTCGGCCAGATGAGCTTGTTGATCTCGTTGACCTGCCAGGTCTGATGCCCCGCCGGGAGCGTCGGGCCTTCCTTCAGGGTCATCTGGACGCACTCGGCCTGGTGGTCGCGGCAGTAGATCCAACCCTGCAGCGTGGCCGCGATGACTTTGACGGCGATCGCCTG
>DATCCI010000300.1:0-2113 GCA_036511415.1 Acidimicrobiia bacterium | reverse complement strand
GTCATGGCAGTGAACGTGCGCGGGCCGTGGTTGATGTATCGCGCCGCCCTACCCTTCCTCGCAGCCAGCGGCGGCGGCAGCGTGGTGAACCTGGCCAGCGAGGTTGCGTATAGCGGCTCCACAAACCTCGCCCACTACGTCGCCAGCAAGGCGGCCGTCGTCGGTCTGACGCGGGCTTTGGCTCGCGAGGCGGGCGCCGACAAAGTACGAGTCAACGCGGTTGCTCCAGGCTTCACCGATACCGAGGGCGCCCGCGCCCTCGGCGACCCAGACAGCTACGACACGACCCCGACCCCGCTCGGCCGCGTCGGCCATCCCGACGACATCGTCGGAGCGGTGGCCTTCCTCTTGTCCCCGGCAAGCAACTTCATCACCGGTCAGGTGCTGCTCGTCAACGGCGGTCGCGTCATGGCATGACACCCGGCGAGCTGCAGCTAGTGATGTACAGCAACGTGATCGGTACCGCCAGGTTTGCAACGAATACCGCAAGTCTCACGGCCACAACGATTGCCCAGCCACAAGGAGACCGCTATGACGTCCATCGAGGACAGCACGTCAGCTCGCCGCTTCCCCGACCCGTACAGCATTCCAACGCCGGACGGCGCGCAGGGCTGGGAAGACATGTACCCGTACTACAACCGGTTCCTCGACTCGCGTCGCGACCGCGACTCCAAGCGCACCTGGTTCCGCAACGGCATGCACTTCCCCGAGCCGATGCCGCCCTTCGACATCGTGACGTCTGATAGTGCCTTCATGAGTACCGGCGTGATGAACACCCGCGTCTTCGCGCTACCGCCGGCGCTCGGTATCGATGTGCGGGTGCTTAACGGCTACGTCTACATGTCTGCGAACGGCGTCGAGAATCCAGAGGAGATCGGGCATCGTGCCGAGGAGTTCGCGGTGCGCGTCGGGTACTACTACCAGAACTGGCCCGACATCTACGCGAAGTGGGAATCGAAAGTCCGCGCCCAGATTGCCAAGCTCCAGGCGATCACGATTCCCGAGCTCGGAGAGTTCGAACCAGTTGAGGACGTACTCGCCAACCGCGGAGTGACGTCGGCGAACGATCTCCTCGTCGCCTACCAGGCAATTCTCGCGTCGCTCGACGCTGCGTGGAACCTGCACAGCGAGCTGCTCAACATGGGCTACGCGGCTTACCTGAACTTCCTCATGATCTGCCGCGGGCACTTTCCCGAAATCAGTGACCAGTCAGTAGCGAAGATGGTCAGCGGTGTCGAGGTACTGCTGTTCCGCCCAGACGACGAGTTGAAGAGGCTGGCCGCGCTGGCAATAGAGCTCGATTTGACAGGTCGATTCGCAGCAGGTCGGTTCGAGTCGTTGCACTCCGATCTTGCCGAATCGGGGGCCGGCCAGAAATGGAACGCGGCTTACGACGAATCCGCCGATCCCTGGTTCAACTTCTCCTACGGCAACGGGTTCTACCACCACCACCGGAGCTGGAGCGACGACCCAACATTCCCGCTAACCATCATCGCCGAATACATCGGCCGGCTACAGAAGCACGAGGACCTCAGCCGACCGCTCGAAGCCGTGAGCGCTGAGCGCGACGCGGTGGTCGAGCGCTACCGATCGCTTCTTGACGCTGAAGACGTCCAGGCGTTCGACGAGGCACTCGGCCTCTCCCGGGTCGTCTTCCCCTACGTCGAGAACCACAACTTCTTCATCGAGCACTGGTACATGACCAAGTTCTGGAACAAGATGCGCGAGCTCAGTGCGGTCTTCGTACGCTTCGGCTTCTTCCCCGAGGTCGACGACATCTTCTTCATGCGGCGGGCCGAGGTCGGCGATGCGTTGGTCGACGTCCAGATGGCATGGTGTGCAGGCGGCGAGCCCCTTGGTCCCGACTACTGGCCCGGCGTCATCACCCAACGCCGCAGCATCCACGCGGCACTCACGCGTTGGACCCCGCCACCGGCGCTCGGCCCCGCACCGGCCGAGATCGTTGAGCCGATGACGATCATGCTGTGGGGCATCACCGACGACCAGGTCAAGAGCTGGCTCGACGCGCAGAGCGGTGACGGCGTCGTCCGCGTCCTGTCTGGGTTCGCCGGCAGCCCCGGCGTCGCCGAAGGCCCGGCGCGCGTCGTGCTGA
>DATCCI010000299.1:0-5393 GCA_036511415.1 Acidimicrobiia bacterium | reverse complement strand
CTCGTGTGGTTCGGGACGAGGTCGAGGATGACGCGAATCCCGCGCTGGGACGCCTCCTCGATCAACGTGTCGGCGTCGGCGAGCGTCCCCAACGTCGGATCGACGGCGACGTAGTCGGCGACGTCGTAGCCCCAGTCGTCGTTGGGCGACACCATGATCGGATCGAGCCAGATGCCGTCGACACCGAGCCACTGGAGGTGGTCGAGGCGTTTGGTTATACCGCGCAGATCGCCGACGCCATCGCCGTTCGTGTCCATGAACGAGCGCGGGTAGATCTGGTAGAGCACCCCGTCGCGCCACCAGGTGCGACCCGCTCGGTCGGCAGGCATCTCCGGCATGGCCGTGACGCTACCCGCCGCATATTTGGCACCAACAGTTGGGCGCGAAACCGGTCGCCACGCACCACTTTCGGTGCCAACAGTTGGGCGCGAAACCGGTCGCCACGCACCGTTTTCGGTGCCAACAGTTGGGCGCGGGGGTGGCGGGAGCTAGTTGGCGGCGGCCGAGGGCGCGCCTTCGGCCGCCGCCCACATCCGCGCGTACGCACCGCGCCGCCCGAGCAACTCGTCGTGCGGTCCGTCTTCGACGACACGACCTTGATCGATCACCACGATGCGGTCGGCGAGGCGGGCGGTCTGCAACCGGTGCGCGATCAGGATGGTCGTTCGGCCGTGCGCGGCGACGCCCATCGCCGCCTGCACCTTCGCCTCGGTCTGCAGGTCGAGGTTCGACGTCGCTTCGTCGAGGAGCAGGATCGCCGGGTCGACGAGGTGCGCACGCGCGAGGGCGATGAGCTGCCGCTGCCCCGACGACAACGAGCGTCCCCGCTCGCTCACCCACTGCAGATAGCCGCCGGGCAAACCCGCGATGAACTCGTGCGCACCGACGGCCCGGGCCGCAGCTTCGACGGCGGCATCGGTCGAGTCGCTGCGCCCGTACGCGATGTTGTCGCGAACCGTTCCGGAGAACAGGAACGCCTCCTGGGGCACCACGCCGAGCTGCTGGTGGAACCCGACCTGATCGTACGCGTTCACCGCGACGCCGTCGGCAGTGACGCGGCCGGATGTCGGGTCGTAGAAACGCGCGACCAGCTTGATCACGGTCGACTTCCCCGCACCGGTCTCGCCCACGAGCGCGACCGTCTCGCCGCTGCGGATGCGCAGGTCGACGCCTCGCAACGCGTCTTCGGTCGCGTTCCGGTAGCGGAACCGCACGTGCTCGAGCTCGACGTCGCCGGAGAGCCGGGGTACGGCCACGGGATGCGCGGGCGGCGGCAGTGATGTCGGCGTATCCAGCAGTTCCGTGATCCGCTCGATCGCGACCCGCGCCTGCTGGTAGGAGTCGAATACCTGTGAGAGCTGCTGGATCGGTGCGAAGAAGAGGTTGAGGTACAGCAGGAACGCGATGAGCGCACCCACCGAGAGCGAATGGTGCGCGACGAGCACACTGCCCGCGCCGAGCACGAGGCACACCGCGATGTCGGACAGGAAGTCGACGAACGGGAAGTAGATCGCGACCAGCCGCTGGGCGCGCACGCGTGCGTCGCGATAACCGCCCGCGATCTCCTCGAAGTTGTCCTGGTTGCGCTCCTCGCGCACGAACGCCTGCGACACCCGCACCCCGGAGAGACCCTCTTGGAGGTTCGCGTTCACGGCCCCCATGCGTTCGCGCGCGATCTCGTAGGCCTTGCTCGATTGGTTACGGAACCACAGTGTGGCGATCAACAGCGGCGGCAGGATCCCCGCGCTCACCAGGGCGAGGTGCGGGTTCATGATCGCGAGCGCGATGCCCACACCGATGAACGTCACGAGGTTCACGAGCGCGTTCACGAGGCCGTTCTGCAACAGCTGGGAGAGCGCGTCGATGTCGGTGGTCATGCGCGTCATGATCCGGCCGGCCATCTCGTTCTCGTAATAGTCGACGCCGAGCCGCTGCAGGTGGGCGAACACCTTGATCCGGAGGGCGTGCAGCAATCGTTCCGAAGTGCGCCCCATCACGCGGGCTTCGGCCCACATCACCCACCAGTCGAAGAGCGTGATCGCGAGGAACACGAAGGTGGCGATCCAGAGCTCGCGCGGGGAGTTCTTGACGACGCCGTTGTCGAGCCCGAAGCGCACGAGCAACGGGCCGGCGAGGGTGCACACCGCGTCGAGCGCAACGAGGAACATCCCGACGATCAGCCATCCCCGGTAGCGCTTCAGGAACGTGAGGAACGAGAAGTCGGGCGAGGGCGCGCCTTCGAACGCCACGTCGACGTGCGGATCGGCGTCGGCCGGTTCGAGGGCGTCGACCTGCGCGAGCAGCTCGGGCGTCGGCGCCAGGGCGCCGCCCCACGCCGCGCCTCCGGCGGCACCTCCGCCTCCTCCGCCGCCGCCCGGACCTCCGAAACGCATCGCGGCCGGGCTCGCGGTGCGAGTGCGATCGGCGATCTGGGCGGTGCGCAGCTCGTCGTCGGCGAGCCCGCGCCACGCGGAGGGCGTGATGCCGTCGACGCGCGTGTCGTCCTCGACGTGTTCCTCGACCGCGTCGATGCCCTCCGCGTCGTCACCCGGACCCGACAAGAGCATCCGGTAGAGATGGCACCGGCCGGCCAGCTCCTCGTTGGTTCCGGCGTCGACGACCTGTCCCTGCTCGACGACCACGATGCGATCCGCGAGTGACAGGGTCGAGCGCCGGTGCGCGATGAGCAAGGTGGTGCGAGTGCTCGCGATCCGGCGCAGCGTGGCGTGGATCTCCTCCTCGATGCGGGCGTCGACCGAGGACGTCGCGTCGTCGAGGAGCAGGATCTCGGGATCGGAGAGCAGCGCGCGCGCCAGCGCGACTCGTTGGCGCTGACCGCCCGAGAGGGTCAGGCCCTGCTCGCCGACGACGGTGTCGTACCCGTGCGGGAGTTGCATGATGAATTCGTGAGCCTCGGCCGCGCGTGCGGCCGTCTCGACCTCCGCCGCCGTCGCGTCCGGCCGCCCGAACGCGATGTTCGCGGTGATCGAGTCGGAGAAGAGGAACGAGTCCTCGAAGACCACGCCGATGCTGCGCCGCAGCGATTGCAGTGTCGCGTCGCGCACGTCGACCCCGTCGATCGAGATCGCACCGGAATGCACGTCGTAGAAGCGAGGCAGCAGCAGCCCGACCGTCGACTTGCCGGAGCCGGACCCTCCCACCAACGCGACCGTCTCCCCGGGCGCGACGTGCAGCGTGAAGTCCCGCAGTACCGGCTCGGTCGACGTGTAGCCGAACGTGACATGGTCGAACGAGACCGCACCGCGCTCGACGTGGAGCTCGCGCGCGTCGTCATGGTCCTGGACGAGAGGAGTCGAGTCGAGCAGGTCGTAGATGCGCTCGGCGCCCGCGCGCGCGAGCTGGCCAACCGTCAGGATGGCCGCGAGCTGACGCACGGGCGGCGTGATGAGCAGCATGTACGACGCGAACGCGAAGAACGTTCCGTACGTGACGTGGTGGTGCAGCGCGAGCCATCCGCCGAGCGCGAGCACCGCGACCTGACCGAACGCCGGGATCGTCTGCATGGCAGGTTGGAGCCGGGCCTGGATGTTCACGAGGCGCACGCGTGACGCGAACATCGTCTCCGAGCGATCAGCCAGGCGGTCGAGCTCGCGGGACTCCTGCCCGAAGCCCTTCACGACGCGCACGCCCGTGACGTCCTCTTCGACGACATTGGCCACGTCGCCGGCCTTCTGCTGCGCGTCCCAGCTCGCCGGGAACACCGACGTTCGCAACTTCATCGCGGTGACGAGCAACAGCGGAGCGACCGCGAGCATCACGAGGGCCAGCGGTACCGACAACACGAACATCACCGTGAGCGAGACGACGAACAGCAACACGTTCGCCACGCCGATCGGCAGGAACTGCAGGAATCCCTGGATCAACGCGACGTCGGACGACGCGCGGCTCACGAGTTGGCCGGTCGAGAGCTCGTCGTGGCGGGCGAAATCGAGTCGCTGCAGCTGGCGGAATATCGCAGTCCGGAGATCGTGCTGCACGTCGAGCGCGATGCGGCCGCCGCGGAACCGGCGGAAGTAGGCGAAGACGAAGGTGAACACGCCCATTGCGATCATCAAGGTCAACCAGGGCGCCAGCGGCTTCTTGTGGTGCGTGATGACGTCGTCGATGACGACCTTCTGTACTGCCGGGAGCAACGACTGGATGAGCTGACCACCGATTGCAACACCGAACGCGATGTACGCGTTCTTCTTGTGCGGCTTCATGTATCCGACGAGACGCCGGATCCAGCCCTGCTTCTTCATCTTCTCGGCGGTCACTGCGTCACCTGTTGGCCGCGCTCGCCGCGCACGCGCTCCTCCATGCGCAGCGCGAGCGCGTCGTCGAGATCGAGGAGCGCACCGAGCAGCGCGTCTCGCTCCCGGGCGTGCTCGAAGATGCGCGCCAACGTCTCGCTCATCTCCTGTTCGGCCGAACGAAGCGCGGCGGCGCCGGCCGGAGTGAGCGCGACCCGGATCGACCGGCGGTCGCCGGCGACAGCCTCGCGCCCGACGAAACCGCGCTCGACCAGGCCGTCGACGACCGCGGTGATCGTGGGCTTCGCGACCGCGAGCCGTTCGGCCAGCAGCGACGACCGTTCGTCGCCGGCCGCGATCAGGACGAGGATTCGGAACTGGGCGAGGGTGAGATCGCGCGCGGCGGCGGCCCGTTCGAGCGCGCGGGCCGCGAGGGTGAGGGCCCGGGCGGCCCGAGGCAGGTCGGAGGAGAGTTCGGCCACTCTCGGCAGGCTACCGAACCATTAGAGAGCCGAACTATTTACGCCCGGCGCCCCGGCCGGCGCCAAGGGGCATCGGGCGGCGGGAATCGGGCCTGCGGTGGCCGGATCCCGGCATGATTCCCCGATGGCGCACGCACTCGGGATCGACGTGGGCACCACCAACGTGAAGGTCGCGCTGGTCGGCGCGGACGGCAGCACGACCGGCAGCGCGCAGCGCGCGCTCGCCGTGCTCCGGGCCGGCGAGCGCGCCGAGCAGGACGCCGACGGGATGTGGGCCGCCCTCGTCGACGCCGTCCGGGAGGTGGTCGCGGCGCACCCGAGCGAGGCTCGCGACGTGCACGCGGTCGGCGTGTGCAGCCAATACTCCTCGATCGTCCCGATCGACGACCGAGCCCGCCCACTCACGCCGATGTTGATGTGGCAGGACCAGCGCGGGACGGATCACGCGTTCGAGATCATGACGCGCGACGAGAACGCCTTCTTCACGTTCGTGGAGCGTCACGGCATTCCACCGGTCGGTGGAGGTTTGTCGCTCGCGCACATCCTCTACCTGCAACAAGACCGGCCCGACGTGCACCGGCGCACCACGGCCTACGTCGAGGCCATGGACTACGTGACCGCCCGTCTCACGGGGCGCATAACGGCGAGCCAGCACAGC
>DATCCI010000298.1:0-3271 GCA_036511415.1 Acidimicrobiia bacterium | reverse complement strand
CGCCTGCCCCAACTGCAAAGCATGCAGAACCGCGCTCGGTGGCCGGTGTCGTGACGCCGCTGACCACACCCGCTCGGGCGCCGAACGTCGCGCCAGAACGACGAGCGTCTCCGTTGTGGCCGCAGTGCAGAACGGCACGTCGGGTGTACTCGCGGGCGGTAAGCACGCCTGCCGTCGAGCGGATTGGGCCACGCCGCGAACCGTTCAGGGATACTTCCGATGGCCAGTCGGCCAGAATGTCGAAGTGCGACGAAGCTGTGTTTACTTGGTCAGTGTGATCGGCCTGTCTTCCCTGACCTTCTCAGGTTGCGCTGGGGCTTCCACCGCCCGAACCGGCGCATTGCCCAAGGTGGCGACCTGTCCTGGGATTCGGCCTGAGATGCGGCCCCCAACCATGACCATGGCTTGTGGTGATGGGAGCCTCCGCGGATACCAGGGCGAATCAGTCTGATCGCGGCCGCTTCGTTGGAGCCCGTTTCGGTGAAGCCAGCTCCCGCTCTCTCAGGGTGATGAGGCGGGCACGGAGCCGGGTCGCGACGTCGTCGATATACACGCGGGCCTGCCCGACGGTCTCGACGCTGCGCAGCCGATCGAGGATCGTCGTCCGATCGTTTGGGTTCAGCCGGAGATCGTGGATCGCGGCCAGCTGGACGAACCCGCGCATCGTCGCGGTGATCGGCCGCTGTGGGTCCGCCTGGGCAACGTCACCGTGGAAGGACTGTTGCGAGGAGCTCCGCCCGGACGGGGGCGGGTCGTCGTCACAGACGAATCCGGAATCGGCAGCGTCGGGAAGAGTCCACGGCGCGTCGATCCGGGGCGTCGAGAGTGACAAGAGGTGCCCGAACTCCGCCGCCTGAGCGTCTCGATCCGTGAGATGGCGCAGGCCGAAGAACTGCTCGACGGTCGCGAGCAACGACGTGTGGTCGTACTTGGTGTGGTCGATGAGGTTGCAGTTCTGGTCGTCGACGCCACTCATCTGGATCGACGGGATGAGCGGCGACACCACGACCGCAGGAACCCGGACTCCTTGGGTGTCGAAACCGAACCCGTGGATGTTGTTGTCGGGATCGGTCACGTCGCCCGGTGGAACCGCCGGCGGCGGCTCAACGTGGTCGTAGAAACCGCCGTGCTCGTCGTAGGTCACAACGAGCACGCTGGAATTCCAAAGCGGGGATTGCCGGATCGACTCGTACACGAGCTTCACGAGCTTCTCCCCGCGGGTCACGTCGTCGATCGGGTGTTGGCTATTGCCGCACTGGAAGTCGCCGCCGTGCGTGAGCACGTGCCCGTAGTTGGGTTCGATGAAGACGTACGCGGGCGAGAAATCGGGGTCCATCAGGTCGGCAGCGAAGTCGTCCATGCCGGAGAAGTGCGTGGCCATCGTGCCGAGGTCCATGCCGGCCAGCGCGCCGACCACCGGGAACATGTCTCCGTGGTAGATGTGCCAGTCGAGCTCTTCGCTGTCGAGCGCGTCGTAGATGGTCCCGTTCTCGAACTAATAGCCGTCGATCTGGGAGATGACGACGTCCGCGGTGCTGGGGCTGTGGTCGAGCCCCCCGGAGGTCGCCGCATGGAAGAAGAACCGGTTCGGCCAGGTCGGACCGGGCAGTGCCGAGAACCACTGGTCGCACAGTGCGAAATCGCGGGCGAGAGTACTCAAGACCGGGACCTGATTGGGGGTGAAACACTTCATCACCGCACCGAGATCCGCGAGTGCTGCAGCGCCTTTCGCGGACGTTGCGGGGTCGGAGTCGTTCTTCTCTACCTGGGCCTGGCTCGCGTAGTTGTCGATGAATCCCGCCATGGTGAAGCCGGGGTATACCCCCGAGTACGCGCAGGTGTCGTCGCTCGGAACGCCGCTGATGGACTGCGAAGTGAGCGCGAGCTTGACGTCGCAAAACTCGTGTGGAGGGTCGACCGGCATGACGAACGGCGCGCCTGCGGTGACGGTGAACGTGTCGCCGCCGTGGGCGTTCGTCTCGTTGCTCGGCGCATAGACCGTCGTCGAGTACCCACTGGTCGCGTCGACGCCGACTCCGGCGCGGAAACCCAGCCCGGGAGTCGCGTTGTTCGGGTCGACGCTCGGGATTCCGGTCGAGACGCCGAGCATGTGGTCGAACGCGCGGTTCTCCAACACGAGGACGAAAACGTGCTTGATGGGCCCGCTCGGACCCGAAGGACCGCCGAAGACATGGCAGGGGATCCACAAAACGAGCCAGACGAGGTACGCAACGATCGTGAGTATCCAGTAGACGAGCCAGGCGAACGCTCGACAGACCCACTTCGAGATCCACGTCCACGCAACGCAGACCACGTTCGAGATCCAGACCCAAAGGACGCAGACCACGTTCGAGATCCAGGTCCACGCGACGCAGACGACATTCGACACCCAGACCCAGGCGTCACAGAACCACGAACATGGCGCCCAGTCACAACACTCGTTGTAGCCCTCGTCCCTGTGCTGAGCGCACGACTTGTAGCCATCGTCCTCCTGCTGGGCGCACGAGTTATAACCCTCGTCCTTCTTCTCGGCGCACGACTTGTAACCCTCGTCGGCTTTGTCGGTGCAGGTCTTGACTAGCTCGGAGCGCCACTCGTCACGCTTGCGGACGATCGCATATCGGATCTCACCGCACCATGACATGGTCAGCTCCTTGGGAGCGGGCGAGTTCGGTCAAGACGTTGTCGCGGTCGCGCCGCCAGTGTGCCCGAGCGACCAAGATCGTCGAGAGCTTGCCGACAACCGTCGCCGCCACAGTGAACACAATACAGAGCCCGACCACACCGAGCGTCCCTTCGGGGCTCGACGCGCCGCGGAGCGTGCCCCCAACTGCCGCAGCGGCTGCCGCCACGAACATCGTCACAGCACCTGCGGTGCATCCGCACTCGTGTTGTCGACGCGCCAACCGATGGGTGACGCGCGCGAGGTCGGTGTTCGAAAGCATCCGGAGCCGTTCTCGTGGCGGTTGGGGCACCCCGCCGCGGACGGCGGAGAAGAAGGCGGCCTCGAGGTCGTCCCGAGGCACCTCAAGGAGAGCTGCGTAACTGCGCGTTGCGCCAGCCAATGGATGCCCTCCGATCCGGCGAAGCGACCTCAGTCTCGATGCTCGGGCCCGCAGTTGCGAGAGTCGCCCTAAGTTCTTACTCTAGCCCAAAAGGTCAGTCGACAAGATGGGGGGCTTCACGCCTGTGGGTGCCGCCGAACGCGCCCGCTCGGGCGCCGAACGACGCGACAGAATGACGGCCGTCAACAACGAGGGGCCAGCACAGA
>DATCCI010000297.1:0-8297 GCA_036511415.1 Acidimicrobiia bacterium | reverse complement strand
GGCGTCGGGAACTCTGCCATGAACGCGTCGAACACGGCTGCGACCCGGGGCACCTGCGTCTGGTGCAGCATCACCTCGGAGACGAGCACCGTCCATCGATCGCGCGACGCGCGCCACGCAAGCGTGTGCCGGCCGTTCGCGCGGTACCAGCTCGCGATCTTGCCGCCGGTCACGGGCCGGTGGAGGTCGTGGTGCCCGGCGCGGTGGTCGTGGTCGAGGAGGACGGGATGCCGATGGTGAGCACGACGTTGCTGTTCGGCAGGACCTGCGCGCCCTGGTCGGGATTCTGGGCGACGACCCGACCGACGTTCGCGTCGTCGATCTGGTTCAAGGTCGACACCGTGAAGCCCTTGGTCTCGAGGTCGGCCTTGGCCTTCGCCGCGATCTTGCCGATCTCGCTCGGCAACGTCACGGTCTGCGCGCCGCTCGACACGTAGATGTTGATGTGGGTGGCGAGCGGCACCTGCTTGCCGGCGGGAGGATCGGTCCGGGTGACGGACCCCGACGGTACGGAGTCGCTGGTTTCTTGGATCGGAGGGTTCAGGTTCGTGAAACCGGCCTGCTCGAACTGCTGCGTTGCCTGGTCGAGGCTCAGACCCTTCACCTGCGGGATCGGCACCGGTGCCGGCCCGGACGACACGATGATCGTCACCGTGGAGCCGACGGCCGCGTTGGTTCCGGGGTTCGGAATGCTCGTGAACACCGTCCCCGGCTCCGCGGCGTTGGGTTGCTCCTTTACGGCCACGACGAAACCCAGGTTCTTGAGCTCGGTCGTCACGTCGGCCACCGAACGTCCCGTCGTGATGTCGAACGGGACCGGCTTCACCGCCGGGCCGCTGCTCACGAACAGCGTGACGGTCGCTCCTCGCGATGCGCTCTTACCGGCGGCCGGGTCCTGGCGCACGACGTTGTCGACCGGCGCGGTCGCGTCGGGCACGCGTACGACGTTGGGCTTGAGATGCGCGTTCTGCAGGTCCTGCTGCGCGACCGCGACGGTCTTCGCAACCTCGTTCGGCACGCTGACCGTCGCCTCGTTGCCGCCGAGCTTTATCGCCGCGAACAGGATCGCGGCGACGACGGCGGCCAGCCCGAGGAGCGTGAGGATCCACACGAGCGCGGTGTTCCGACGCTTGCGCGGCACGGGCGCCCCGCCGGCGACCCGACCGCGCTGATCGACACGCGGAGACACGACCGTCGAAGCCGCGCTCGCACCGACGCCGGGCGCAACCCGCACGGCCGCGGTGGCCCCGGGCGTCGGGACGTCGCCGACGACTCCGAGCGCCTCGGGCGCGCCGACCACGGGGCGGCCCCGGCGGAAGCGCAGGATGTCGGCGCGCATGTCGTCGGCGGTCTGGTAGCGATGCTCGGGGAGCTTGGCGAGCGCGGTCATGATGATCTGCTCGAGGTCGGGCGGCACGTCGGGGTTGCGCTCCGACGGCAACATCGCTTCCTCGCGCACGTGCTTGTACGCGACCGAGACCGGGGAGTCGGCCGTGAACGGCGCGACGCCGGTGACCATCTCGTACAGGACGACTCCGAGCGCGTACACGTCGCTGCGGCCGTCGACCGGGAGACCTTGCGCCTGCTCGGGCGAGAAGTACGTGGCCGTGCCCATGACCGAACCGGTCTGGGTGAGCCCGTCGCTCGTACCCGCGCGTGCAATCCCGAAGTCAGTGACCTTCACGGTGCCCGAGCGCGTGAGCAGCACGTTGCCGGGCTTCACGTCGCGGTGCACCACACCGTTGCGGTGCGCGAACGCGAGGGCCGACGCGATCTCGGCGGTGATCTCGGCGGCCTGGCTCGGGTCGATCGGCCCCTCGGAGCGCATGAGGTCGCGCAGTGATCGGCCCTCGACGTACTCCATGACGATGAAGTACGTGCCGTCCTCTTGGCCCCAGTCGTAGATCGCGACGATGTTGGGATGGTTCAGGTTGGCCGCGGCCTGTGCCTCACGGCGGAAGCGTTCGACGAACGACGGTTCGCGCGCGTACTCGGGGAACAACGCCTTCATCGCGACCGGCCGGTTCAGCAGCTGGTCGTGGGCGAGGTAGACCTCGGCCATACCGCCTTGCGCGATCTCGCGCTGGATCTCGTAGCGGTTCGAAAAGACCCTGCCGGCAAGCGTCATGGTGGCAAAAACCCTATCCGCCGCTCGGTGAGCTGCCGGGTTGTGCCGCGCACGGCGACGCGGGCGTCGACGTCGACAGCAACGTCTGGAGCACTTGCTTGGCGATGGGCGCGGCGACGCGCCCGCCGGTGACCTCAGCGTTGTCCGATCCCCCGTGCTCGATGAGCACCGCGATCGCGTAGCGCGGTGCTTCGGCCGGCGCGAATGCGATGAACCACGCATGCGGCTTCTCGCCCGGCGCGGTCTCGGCCGTGCCCGTCTTGCCGGCGACGGCCACGTTGGGGATCCGGGCCGCCGTGCCGGTGCCGCGCGGGTCGTTCACGACCGACAGCATGAAGCTGCGCATGGTGTCGGCGGTGGCGGGGTCGATCGCGCGCTTGTATTGCTGCACGCCGACTCGAGACACGGGTTTGTCGTTGGGGTCGAGCACGCAGTCGACGACGTGCGGTTGCAGGATGACGCCTTGGTTGGCGATGGCTTCGGCGACGAGAGCCATCTCCATCGGTGGGACCAGCACCTGGTTCTGGCCGATGGCGTCCTGCATGAATTTCGGCTGGTTCTGTTGGAACGAGCCGGTCGCGGGTCCGGTACTTGCGACGATCGGCGGGTCGATCCCCGATCCGCTCTCCTTCGGGGGTGCGGTCTGCACGCCGAACCCCTGGATCCCCGACGCGAATGTCTCGCCCAGGTCGAACCCGACCTGGGCGTAGGTGGTGTTGCACGAGACGATGAAGCCTTCGAGGAGTGTGCCGCCGCACCTCTCCTTTCCGAAGTTGAACAGCGGTACGCCGTTCGTCTCGGGCAGCACGAGGTGGTCGGTGACGGGGAACGTCTTGTCGATGTCGACGGCGTTTTGCACCGCGATCGACGCGGTGACGGTCTTGAACGTCGAGCCCGGCGGGTAGAGCTCGCGCCAGGAGCGAGCGAGTAGCGGGTTGCCGGGCGCGTTCGTCAGGACCGAGAACGCGGCCTGGGCCTTCTTCGGGTCGTGTGACGCGAGCTGGTTCGGATCGTAGGTCGGGTTCGAGTACGCGGCGAGCACGCCGCCCGTCTTCATGTCGAGGACGACGACGCTGCCGCGCTTTCCCTGCAATGCGAACGCCGCGGTCCCCTGCGCCAGCTTCGACAGCGTCAGGACAACGGTGCCGACTGGTTGCTTGTTCGCGAAGGCGTCGGCGAGATTGTTCAGCTGGAGCTTGAACGTTCGTCCCTCGAGGTCCGACGAGTACGCGTTCTCGACACCGACCGCACCGTGTTGGATCGACTCGTAACCAACGACGTCGGCGAAGAGTGTCGCGGTGTCGTTCGGGTAGACGCGCTGGTGCTTGTACTCGTCGTCGGTGGGTTTCGAGAGCGCCACGACCGCGCCGTCGGCCGTCTCGATCGGGCCGCGATCGCGCCGGATGTCGGCGAAGAACTTGCGCGGGTTTCCGGACGCGTTCGCGAGGTTGCTGCTCCGCCCGACCTGGAGGTAGGTGAGCTGCGCGACGAGGAGAACGAAGAGCACGATGATCGCGATGCCGACCCGGCGGATACCGGTATTCATCGCGTGTCCGGAGCGGGTTCGGGGCGTGCCGATTCGTCGGAGATACGCAACAGGATCGCGAGGAGCGCGAAGTTCGCGACCAGAGAGGAGCCGCCGTAAGAGACGAATGGCAACGAGATGCCGGTCAAAGGGATGACGCGGGTAACACCGCCTATGATCAGGAACGTCTGGAGTCCGATGATGGTGGCGATGCCGGCCGCGAACAGCTTCGTGAAGGGCCGCACGGTGTCGACCGCGATCCGGTACGCGCCGCCGACGAACAGCATGAACAAGGCGATGACGCAGATCGAGCCGACGAGCCCGAGCTCTTCGCCGATCGAGGTGAACATGTAGTCGGTCGACGCCAGCGGGACCTGCCAAGGCTGACCGAGTCCGAGGCCCGTACCTGCGATCCCGCCCGACCCGAGTGCGTACCAGCCCTGGACGGGCTGGATACCGCTGCCCCTCGCATTCGGCCACGGGTTGGTCCAGTTCTCGACGCGTACGCGCACGTGGCCGAAGGCCTTGTACGCGACGAAGGCACCCACGACCAGGAGCACGATCGTGCCGACGAGATATGCGTAGCGGCGCGTCGTCATGTAGAGCATCGCCGCGAAGACGCCGAAGAACAGCAGCGACGTGCCGATGTCCTGCTCGTACGCGAGGACGACGAGCGACATGCCCCATGCCAGCACGAGCGGCCCGAGGTCGCGCGGCGACGGAACGAACCACCGGCCGATGCGGATGCGGCCCTCGGTGAGGAGCTCGCGCTTGTCGGCGAGATAAGCGGCGAAGAACGCGACGAGCAACACTTTGGCAATCTCGCTCGGCTCGAAGCTCAAGGGACCGAGCCCGACCCAGAGCCGGCCGCCACCGCGCGATTGACCGATGACGGGCACGAGCGGTAGCAACATGAACAGGATGCCCAGGAGCAGCGCGATGTAGCGGTACCGCTCGAAGACACGAATGTCGCGCACGACGATCAGCGTGATGACGAACACCGCGATGCCGATCGTGACCCACACCGACTGGGCCCGCGCCTGTTGTGGGTAGTCGCGGCCGGCTCCCGCGAGCCGGGCGATCATGACGAAGCCGATGCCGTTCAGCATCGCGGCAAGTGGCAGGAGCGTTCCGTCGGCGGCGGGCGCGAATCGCCGGACCGCGACATGGGCGACCAGATAGAGCCCGAACACCCACGCGAGGAGGATCGCGACGTTGGGAGGCAGCTTGGGGCCGTTCGCGAGTGCGACGAGGATGTAGCCGCCGACCGTTACCGCGACGACGAGCAGGCCGAGTGAGAGCTCGGCGCGGCGGCGGCTGCGGGCGGAGGTTGCGACGGCCATCGTCCTCACGGCCCGGTCTTGGCGCGCGTCGTCGTGGTGACGCGCTTGGGTTTCGTGGTCGTCGTCGTGCGCTTCGGCCGGGTCGTGGTGGTCGTGGACGTTGTGGTGGTCGTGCTCGTCGTCGCGTCCTGCAGACGCCCCACATAGGCCTGCGCGGTCGCGAGTGAGCCGCGCGAGCTGTTGGTCTGGACGCGGTCGCGGTCGAGCGCGGGCAAGGCCGCCACCGCGATGCCCGTGCGCTTGTCGACGGTGGGGTTCCAGCCGAGCACGCCGCCGGGTACGCCCTTGTAGATCACGACCTCGCGGCCGGAGACGCCGACGAAGTACGAGCTGCGGGCGTACCAGCCGAGCGCGGCGGTCGCGATGCCGGCGATGACGAGGAGGGGAAGTAGGACGAGGATCACGCCCCGGACCGCGCGCCGGCGCGAGCCCTTGGGGCGTTGCGCGCGCGGGGTGGGAGGGTCGGGCGGATCGGGCGGCGCGACCACCGCCGAGCGCGACACCGCGGGCGACTCGTCCGCGAGCGGGGTGATCGGATCGAAAGTCGTCGCCGGATCGGTCTCGAGAACGTCGATCACGACGATCGTGACGTTGTCGTCGCCACCCGCGGCATTGGCGGCGTTGACGAGGGCCTCGGCCAAACGCTGCGGGTCGGTCTCCGTGCGAGCCAGGCGTTCGATGTCGCGTTCGCGCACCATGGTCGTGAGCCCGTCGGAGCAGAGCACCAGGCGATCGCCCGCTTCGACGTCGAGCGTGTACAGATCGACGTCGACGTCGTCGTCGACGCCGAGCGCACGCGTCACGATCGCGCGTTGAGGGTGCGCTTCCGCCTGCTCGGGGGTGAGGCGCCCCTCCCGCACGAGCTCCTCGACCAGGCTGTGGTCGTCGGTCGCGCGCCGCAGCGTGCCTTCGTGCAGTAGGTACGCGCGCGAATCGCCGACGTGGCCGATGAGCAGCTGACGACCGCCCACTGCGATGACGGCTGTCATCGTCGTGCCCATACCGGTGAGCTCGTCGTCGCCGGCGGCGCGCGTCAGCACCGCGGTGTTGGCGCGAGTGATCGCGTCGTGCAACGGCGTGCCGTTGGCGATCGCGGCGCGCAATGCCTCGATCGCGGTGTGGCTCGCGACCTCGCCCCCGCGATGACCCCCCATGCCGTCGGCGACCGCGAACAGCGCGCGCTGATCGTCGATGAGAAAGGCGTCCTCGTTGTTCGACCGCACCAGGCCCTGGTCGGTGGCGGACGCCGCCGCGAGCTTCACCGCTGCGCCTCGAGGACGGTCTCGCCGACCTGGACCCGATCGCCCTTGCGCAGCTTCGCGGGCTCGCTGATGCGCTTGTCGTTCACGAGCGTGCCGTTGGTCGAGCCGGCGTCCTCGACCCACAAGATGCCGTCGCGGTCGAACGCGCGCGCGTGCACCTGTGACACGAACGTGTCGAACGTGAGCGGAACCGCGCAGCCGCCGCCGCGACCGATCGTGGCGTCGCCTTCGATCGGATACGAGCGTCCCCGTTCCGTCTCGGGTACCACGACGACCAGCCGCCACTCGCGTCGCCTCGACGCGCGGCTCGCGGCGGGGGGCGCGGGTACCGGTGCCGGTGGCACGGCCGACATCGACGCGCTCCCTCGCAGCTCGCGTGCGACGATCCAGACGACTCGCAGGAGGAACACGTAGAGCAACGCGAGCAGACAGAACTTCAGGACCGTAAGGATCGAATCGGACATGCGCCCGTTACGACTCCTCGTACCGGAGAGACGTTGCACCGACGACGATCACGTCGCCGCCGGCAAGTGAATGTTCTTTCACCACCACCCCGTTGACCTGCGTGCCGTTGGTCGAGCCCAGGTCGACGATGCGAAATCCGAAGTCGCCGCGCCGTATCTCGGCGTGGTGTCGTGAGACCTGCGGGTCGGAGAGCGCGATGGCGCAATCCGGAGTGCGCCCGATCACCGTCGGCTCGTCACCGAGGGCGACGCGGCCACCGTCGGGAAGAACCAGTGTGCTCGTCGTTCCCGCCCCGTCACCGACGATCTCGGCGTCGATCCGGAGGTCGCCCCGGCGGGCCTGCTCGTCGACCACGAGCACCACCTCGATGAGTCCCTCGAATTGGTAGCCCTCGTCGCGCCCGTGCTCGCGGGCGGCGTCCGCGAGCTCGCGCGCCAAAGCGTCGTGGAAGCCGGAGAAGCGCTCGAGGTCGTCGTTCGACAACCAGATCGTGAACCGGTTGGGCGCGACCGTGCCGCGTACGCCGAGCGTGCGGCCGGCATCCATCTCGCGCCCGACGCGGCGGCCGATCTCGACGGGTTGGATGCCGCCGCTGCGGAACGCCTTCGAGAAGGTGCCTTCGACCAGCCGCTCAAGCCGTCGCTCGAACCGCTGCAGTCCCATCGAAACGATGCTACCGGCGCGACGACCGGAAAAAGGGGCTGCACCGGCCGGGGGAAGTCGACATGACGGCTGGTACGATCACCGGCTCACACGCGCGAGTGGCGGAATTGGCAGACGCGCAGGATTCAGGTTCCTGTGCCCGCAAGGGCGTGGGGGTTCAAGTCCCCCCTCGCGCACCGAACCGACAACGGATACGTCACGAATCGTGTTCACGCGCGGAAGCACCGAACGGCGATCTCGCATCGGTTCAGGTCTCGCCGAACGCGCCGGCCTCCCGGGCGGCGGCGACCCGGGTTTCATCCCAGCCGAGGACGTCGCGCAAGACCTGCTCGGTGTGCTGGCCCGCAGTAGGGGCCTTGGTCGGCATCGGCAGCGTCTCGCCGACGAACTTGATCGGCGTCGGCAGCATGTCGGCACCCACCTGCTCGGCTGGGAGCAGGTGGGTCCGGTCCCGGAACTGCGGATCGGCGTAGAGCGTCTTGGGGGAGTTGGCCGGTGCGATCGGCGTGTTGTGCTCGAGTCCGAACGCGAGCCACTCCTGTGTCGTCCGGGTCGCGAAGACGTCGCGCAGGATGATGCGCAGCTCCTTGTTGCCGCGCGCGTGGTCGCCGTACTGCGAACCCGGCCAGCGTTCGAACAGGTCGGGCCGGTCGATGCCGCCGCAGAAATTCTTCCAGAACTCGCGCTCGGAGGCCATGAACAAAACGTGGCCGTCGCGGGTTGCATAGAACTGGTAGCGCACGCCCGCTTCCATGCCGCCGGTGCCCGGCGCGCGGCGCTCGAAGTTGTCGGCCTCGTTCCCGGTGACCTCCGACTCGGGTCGCTCGTACGCGCGCCACGTCTCGCTGCGCAGCCAGTCGATCGCGGCGGCCGCGTCGGACTGCGCGATCTCGAGCTGGCAACCCTCGCCC